>DXVA01000027.1:23172-24224 GCA_019408975.1 Lentisphaeria bacterium
GCAAATGAAGCATAACAACAGGAAAATTATCATGAAAATTCAGGAAATCGCCAGACTTGCCGGAGTTTCGCCGTCCACGGTGTCGCGCGTATTCAGCCACCACCCGAATATCAGCGAGGAAATACGCGAACGCGTCTTCACCATTTCAAAAGAATACTCCTATCACCCGCGGCTTTCCACGAAACAGCGCAATGTGGTCATCATCACGCCGTATCAGTCGATCTATCCCGTCCAATGCTGCGTCGAAATGATCCTGATGGCGCTCACACGGGAACTGCCCCGGCGCGGTTTCCGGCTCGAAATACTGCCGCAGGACAATCTGGAACGGCTCGACGGGATTCAGTTCTGCGCCGCCGCGGCGATCGGCGCGGAACCCGGAGATTTCAAGCGCTGGGCAGACCGTTTCAGCGTGCCTCTCGTCATTATCGACCGTGAGGCGAAACTCAACTCGCCGGAAGTTTATCTGGTCCGTTCGGACGAGGCGCAGGGCATGGAACTTGCCATCGATCATCTTTACAGCAGCGGCTGCCGCAAGACCGGCTGCATCATTCACGGCAAACCGGGCACGGGAAACGCCGATATCCGTCATGAAGCGATCTGCCGGATTCTGAAGAAAAAGGGACTCCCTGCAAAGGACACGCTCATTCATTTCGGCAGCGATGAGGAATATCTGGAGATCATCGGAAAACTTCTGCGGCACAAAATCGACTCTCTGTTCTGTCCCGGCGGAAGCGGCGGCATCCTTGCGGCATACGCTCTTTCACTTTTCGGCAGGCAGATTCCCGAAGACATCTCCCTGATCGCCTCGGAACAGACCTTTTTCTCCCGTTACGGCACTCCGCCGCAGACAACGATCACGCCGGATTACAAAGCGATGGCATCCTCCGTCGCAGATGTCATAGAGGCACGTATCGGAGGACAGAAATTCCCGACCCGCACCGTTCTGCCCTACCTCCTGATCCAAAGGGAAAGCGTCAGGTAAGATAGCAAGATTGCAAGATGGCGAGATAACGAGATGCCGAAGTTGCGAAGTTGCAAGATTGCGAGATGGC
>DXVA01000270.1 GCA_019408975.1 Lentisphaeria bacterium
CTGGAACTCAAATCTGGAGGTAAGGTATGGAACGCGAAAGACGGAGTCGTGAATATTGGGAGCAGGAGTTGTCAGAATATTGGGATAGCGGCTTGACAGTTCAGGAATACAGCGAATTGAAAGAATTGCCGTATGCAAGTGTTCGTCGTTGGATTCGGCGGTTGAAACAGGAACGGCCAGGAGTCGCCAAAGTTGACTTTGTGGAGGTAAAAGCCCCGTCCGTTCCAATCTCAATAGGAGCTTCAGGCATTCGTCTGAAGTTTGGTGGGTGGGAGATCGAGTTGTCTTCGGATTTTGTTCCGGAAACGTTATCGGAAGTTCTGGATGTATTTGAGGAACGGTGATGTTTTTCCTTGGAGGTAATCAGCGCATCTATTATTGTGCGCATCCTGTGAATCTTCGTAAGTCGTTTGATGGTTTGGCGGGAGCGGTGCAGGAATATATCGGTCGCGATCCGGCGTCCGGACATCTGTTCGTGTTTTTCAGCCGGAACAAAAAGTTGGTGAAAATGCTTTTCTATCAGGATGGAGGCATGTGCATTTTTGCGAAGCGGCTTGAACGCGGTCAGTTCAATCTCCCGGTATCAGCGGAGGGTAAAATCGAGTTGGAATCGCGGGAACTTTATGCGATATTGTCGGGGATCAAGCCGCAGCGGTATTACAAACGGTATTCGAATGAGCCACAGTCGTAATAATATGATAATTTTTTGAAAATAAGCCGGATCTGGATTTGAAAAATCCGCTTGAATCGTCTATGCTATTGGCATGGGACGGGAACTATCCTCTTTGGAAGACGCGCTTGCGGTCATCCGGGACTTGAGTGCTTTCATCGACAAGCAAGCAGAAGAGATATTGAATCTCAAAAAAGAACTGGCGGCGACCAGAGCTGAAATCATCCCCCTGAAAACTGAAAATGCCGCGTTGAAAAAACAGAACGCCAAACTCGAATCTGAAAACGCTTGGTTGAAGCGCCAGATTTTCGGTTCCAAATCAGAGCGTTTTTTGCCGACGGCCGATCAATCGGGGTTGTTGCCAGGATTTGAGGAAACAAGTGAACCGGTGGTTTCTGTCGAGTTGCAAACTGTTGCAGAGCATACGCGAAAAGTCCGCGAAAAAAATGGTTGGGATGAAATTCCGGCCGATCTTCCCCGCGAGGACCGGATTATCGATATTCCGGCGGAAAAACGACAGGGAATGGAGTTGATCGGTTATGAGGATTCCGAACGCTTGGCGGTCCGCAGCGGCTTGTATGTGATCCGCTACCGCCGGGCCAAATACGCGGCTTCTGGAGATCCGCTCCAAGGCGTTCGGACAGCTCCCGCGCCCGGTGATTATTTCAACAGTCCGAGTGGAAAAACAAAATGTGATGTCTCCATTCCGGCGAAAGTCATTGCCGATAAAACGGAACACTCGATTCCGCTGGAACGCCAGGTGAAAATGTTTGCAAGCGAGGGTGTCCAGATCGCCCCGTCCACCTTGGCGCATCTTTTCAAAAACGGTGCCCAGAGCCTCAAGGTTCTTTATGAGCGGATGGTGGAACTGATTATGGAGTGTGAGGTGCTCCATGTCGATGAAACCTTCCTGAAGCTTGCCGTTCCCGGACACGGCAAGTGCAAGACCGCTTATTTCTGGTGCCGGATGACAGGAATTGGTCCGCCGATGGTGGCCTTTCATTTTTCTCCGTCACGCTCACAGGACGTTGCTCAACTTCTGCTGGGAGATTATTCAGGAACGATTATTCGCGATTCCTATGTCGGCTATGAAAACCTTTCCTGTGAAGCCGCTTGCTGTTGGAGTCATATGAGGCGGCGCGTATTTGATGCCCATAAAGCAGGTTTTGTTAAAAGTGCGCGGATGCTTGACATGATTCGCGATCTCTACCGCCTTGAGCGAATCGCCAAAGACAAAGCCGAAGCAAAAGGTTCCGAAACCGCATTGTTTCAAGCCAGGAAAACGGTCCGTCGCGAGTCTCAAAAAATCGTTGACAATATCTTTGCGCTTTGCCGGGAGTGGCAGCACAATGAGCTGCCGTCCTCGCCATTGGCAAAAGCCGCAACTTATGCGCTGAATATTGAAAACGAGCTCAAAAAATTCCTTGATGATCCAAAATTGAATCTTGACAATAATCCCGCCGAGATTCAGATGAGACGAATTGCAATCGGAAGACGCAACTGGCTTTTCACCGGAAGTGAAACCGGCGGGCAGAATCTGGCGATTCTGTTTTCCTTCGCGGCGACCTGCAAAGCCAATGGCGTCAACTACCGTCAATGGCTGGAAGACATTTTGATCCGCATCAATACCACGCCAGCATCACAGATCGACTCTTTGCTCCCTCAAAACTGGGATCTTCAACCCACGTTGAAATATCCCGGTAAAGCCACGCAAACGCGCCTCTAAGCGATTTCAACGGGAATCCCTCATCTCTTGCCGGTCAAAGACGAAAAATCCGTCCTGACGCATTCAAAGGCAAAAAAACACGACCAAAAATTTTGCTCTCCTGACTTCTGGCATGGGGGTGACTGGGGACATACTTACATCAGAACGACAACTCCGGCTGGCGGTCAAGGAATATCTCGAATACTGGAACCATTATCGTCCCCATGCCGGGCTTGGCGGCAGAATGGTCAAGCCGTATCCGCAGGACATGAATGCCCCAATCAGAGTGGTTTCATTTCTTGGAGGTCTGCTTCATGGATATCGCCGGGAACCGATGGCGGCGTGAGCGTGAGGAATTTATGCACCCCCGTTACGCACGCGCGAGGGAAACCTATCGTTTACACGGGGAAGATGCTGAAAATCCGGTAAAATCCGATCCGAAACCGAATCTCTACATCTGGTCGGCGGTTCCCATCTAAAAAAGCACCGTTTTCGGTTTGTCGGATGCCCTTCTCAAAATCATTCTCTGTTTTCTCCTGTGGTCATTTTGAGACGATTTTCGAACAACGGGGAGCGATCAGCAATTTGCGGTAGTCACTAACTTTTTCGAGGGTAGAGACTTTTTCCGGACAATTAAAACAACCCCGACGAAAAATACAATCGGTTTCCATAGCGAGATTTTCTCCCTCCTCCCGGTTTTCGGCGATAATTTACCCCGGGGCAACGTAAATCATTCGGAATATATGTTTCAACTTTTGCCCAAAATTCATCCGTTATTTCCCATGTTCTCAGCCTTGTCGTTGCCATGTTTACCTCCATTGTTTTTGCGTGAAGATAATATAGCACAAGGAGCTATTAAAATCAATCTATTAGTTGATAAGCTCTTAAAATTATAATAAAATCCGCGCTCGAGACAAGATGGCAATTGTAAAAGCGAGCAGGAAAAAGCAGAAAAAAAATATAAAAAGCTCTTTCTGCTATATAACTGCTATACATTTCTGTATATGATTGATTCCTTTTGTTAATTTCAGAAGGAACACATGGCAGAAGGAATCCGCATCTTCTGCACTTTATGCGGAAAAGGAAAAAGATCCGGCTCCCCTGGGGCGTCAAGTCCCCCCGTTCGGCAAAGATCGTAATAATGCCCTATTTTTCAAGTGTGGCATTTCACAAGAGGCAAAAAATTCAGATTTTACTATTTGAGAATTCTTGATGCCGCCCGTTTTTCTTTTATGTGACAAGCGCATTGAAACATCTTTCATAAGATGGCATGCAGCCGAATGAAGCGTAAGGATAATCCTTGTTATATTCTCTTTGCAAGATGTTCAGAGACATCTCAAAATGAAAATCCCTGATGCAGAGGTGTAATCTGCATCAGGGATTTTGCCAGATGTGACCTGCTTACGCATCTGAAGTGCAACACAACCGACAGGAGAGCACGAAGCAATTCCTGCGATGCAGAGCATCGCGGCAGGAAAACAATTCTTTTGAATCAACAGCAGAATTGAGCTCTCCCTGCCGGATCAGTTTTTCAAATGAACCTGTTTAACGGTTCAGGAGTTTATTCAGATGCGCAAGACTGATCGCGGCGCTCTCAAACGCGGGACGTTTGCAGACATCCTGTTCGTAGATCAGCCACTCGCAGTTGGTATCCTCCGCGGCCTGTATACATGCGGCCAGATCAATGCAACCGTTTCCGAGTTCGGTGAAGGAACCGTCCCCGCTGTCCATATCCTTAAGATGCAGCTGGGGAAGACGCGAAGCATACTTGCGGATGTATTTCACGGGATCTTCCCCGCCTTTTGTCACCCAGTAGACATCCAGTTCCGCCATGACCTGATGCGGGTCGGTATGAGAGAGAATATAGTCAAGGGCATGTCCGCCTTCATATTCCGCGAATTCGGCGGCATGATTGTGATAGGTGAACTGAAATCCGCTGCGTGCGGCATTCTCCCCGGCTTTTGCGCAGAGCGCCGTGACTTCCGGCGCAACTTTTGTAAAGTCGCCGCCATAACTGAAAGTCACGTAATGAATCCCGAGTGCTTTCGCATATTCAAAAGAGCGCGGAGAGTCTGCCGAAGCAAGATCCTCACTGGACAGATGCAGGCCGCAGGCTTTCAATCCGATCTCTTTCAGAAACGCGGCAAGTTCCTCCGGCGACATTCCGCCGAAAAAGGCGACAAACTCCGCACCGTCGCAGCCGAGCTTCACCAGTTCGCGGCAGACGCCCTTGAAATCCTGCTGCAATGCTTCCCGGATCGTGTACATCTGGATCGCTGTCTTCCAATTCTTCATTTTCCCTCCTTGTTCACTTTTGCTTTTTTCCGTTATTTCCGAGCTGTTATGTTTTTATAGAAAAACAAAACAATTCAACGAATATTCTTGTATTTTTCAGAAAATCTCATTATAATAAATATAGAGACGGACCCATTTTTGTAAATATTCCGATCTTGCTAAAAAGATTCAAATCTTGCGTTTTCCGCGGAAAGGCAGTGTCATGGAACGGGAAAAAATTACGGAACATCTGAAAAACGGCTTTTTGAAATTTCATACCCACTATTCCGATGGAAATCTGCCCAGTTCGCGAAGTGCGGAAAACATGCCGGTGCATAAACACTCCTTCCGGGAAGTGCTTTACGTAATCGAAGGAGAAAGCACATTTCTTCTGAACAACAGGGAACATCCCCTGTCGGAAGGCAGCGTGGTTCTGATTGATTCCTGGATTTCACACAGCTACGGCTACATGCAGTCTGATCAGAACCTCACCCATCTCTGGTTTTATTTTCACACCAACGGGTTGAGTGCCCGCTGGTGTCATGTCAGCCTTCATGGCCAGTATACCTTCACCGGCACTTTCATACAGGTCCCGCCCCATGTGCATACGTTATTCGCCTCTCGCTGGAACGAACTCAGAAAACAGCAGAAAATCACACCGGAAATTGTCACATTCCATCTCCAGACCCCGTTCCGCTGCATTCTGGAAGAACTTTTACTGCAGACGAACCCCATGCGGAAAAACGCATCGGAATCCTCCGATATCATCTATTCCGTCCAGCTCTATATCGAAACCCAGAACGCCCGGAACTGTTCACTGGAACATCTGGAGAAAATTTTCGGATACAACCGCTTCTATCTTGCCCACAGATTCCGAGAGATCATAGGCATGCCCATCGGGACCTACATCAATCAGGTCAGGGTCTCCTTCACCGAGAATGCTCTCCTGAAGGGATTGAAGCAGAAGGAAATTGCCGCAGAGCTTGGTTTTTCTTCATCGGCGGCATTCTGGAAATGGCTTCAGAAAAACAAGAAATAATGTTTTTCATCCTTGTTTCAATGACACATATAGATTCGGCAATTAACATTACTTGCATTTTCTGATTTTTGGTGTATAATATTTACCATTATGAGTAATTACACCGCCCATCAAATAAATTCCGTCGCACTTGCCGAAAGGCGAGAGCAAGCCGTTCGCCTTTATCAAAGCGGAAAATGTAAAAGTTATACAGAAATTGGAGACATTGTCGGAGCTCACCCCATTACCGTGGGGAAGTGGATAAGGAGTTGGAAAAAATCAGGACTTCGACAACTGAAAAACGTAAACAAGGGAGGTCGTCCTGTCGGAAGTTGCCGTCATTTGTCGCCGCATGAGGAAGCGCAGATAAAAAAAGATTTCACAGCCATCCCATAGGAAAAGAAAAAGTTGAAAGATGATGGTTCTGGATGC
>DXVA01000271.1 GCA_019408975.1 Lentisphaeria bacterium
TTCCCGCAGGTTGGAAATGAAACCGGTTTCGATCAGAACCGCCGGACACGAAGCATTGCGCAGGACAAAGAAACGGGCATGTTTCACTCCGCGGTCCTCCGCTTTCGTATTTTTAAGCAGCGCTTTCTGAATTTCATAAGCCATCCGGTAATTATTCTTGTCGAAAGAGTTGCCGGTACCGGTGGAATTCCCCGGCTTGGAGTCGTTGGAGGAGGCGCACCCGTTCGGAGTCATGGCAAACGTCTCAATTCCGGAGATCGTCTTCTGCGCCGCGGCATTGCAATGGACTGAAATAAAAAGGTCCGGCTTATACTTCCTGCAAAGATCCGCCCTGCCCTGCAGCGAAAGAGTGGAATCCGCACCGCGAGTCATAATGACCTGAAAACCAAGCTTCCTCAAGGCTGTCCGCAGTTTCAGTGCCATGGAGAGATTCAGATTCTTTTCCAACAGCCTGCCGCCGGCGCCTGCCGCGCCTTTGTCCGTTCCGCCATGCCCGGGATCAATCATGATGGTCCGAACCGGATATTTTGCAAGCGCCTTTCCCCGCAGAACAGGGTCCAGAACCAGCAGCAGATCCTTTTCATTCAGATAGGCGTTGTTTCCGCGAAGCACCGGGGGCGCTGTAAAATAGACCGTGACGCCGTCGATTGATGCAAGGCGTTTATTATAATAAAGATCCACCTTTGCCGCGCCGCGCAGGACGGCGCCCGTTTTCGTATAGACAAGAGAAAGCCCGTAAAATTTTGCAATGTCGCCGAGCAGGATATAACGCTGGGATTTGATCCAGGTGTAACGCAGTTTCGGAGCCGCCTCCGCCGCTTTTGTCGCTGCGGCTGTTTTTGCAGCGGCGGCGGCCTTTGCGGCATTCCGTGCGGCGTTCTGACGCCGGATCTCCGCGATCCTCTGGTTCTGAAGGCGACGCTGCGCCTCAAGGCGACGCTGTGCCTGAGTCGGTCGATAGGTTCTCTGTGAAGCCGCATCCGCGTCGAAAATATCTCCGAAAAGAAAGGTCGGCAGAAACATGGACAGCAGCATGGAACGGCGGCGTCCCGATATCAAATGATAAAACTCTTTCAGCATTGCACTCACGCCTTTCCGCAGGATATCGTTTTTTCATATTTCTCAAGCGATGCTTCCGGCGGGAACATCGCGCAAAGCCCGGAATCGGAAAGTTTCACGGACTCCGCGAGGGAAGCCGAGATCAAAGCTTTCGCGCGGAGTATGGCATGATCCCAGGGCACCCCCTTTGCCAGGAGCGCAGTCAGAGCGGCGCTGAATGTGCATCCGGTTCCATGATCCGAATTTTTCCTGACAGGAAAACGCTTCGAACGGAACAAGCGGAATTCCCCCTGATGATACACCAGATCGGCGGCATTTTCCGGATCGTCCGAATGTCCTCCCTTAATGATTACGGAGCAGTTCCAGCGCCCGGCGCAATACTCCGCGGCGCGCTTGCAGTCTTCCGCACTCCTGATCTTCATTCCGCTGATCGCCTCGGCTTCCGGAAGATTCGGCGTGATCCATGTCGCCAAAGGCAGGATGTGTTTCCGGATTGCCGCCACTGCGGAATCCTGCATCAGCCTTTTCCCGCTGGTTGAAATCATGACGGGGTCTACGACAAGCTCGCCGGAAAAACCGGCAAGCGCCCGCGCCACAGCCATAATAATTGGACGGGAAAACAACATCCCGGTCTTGACCGCGGATATTTCCAGTTCCTTGCGCACTGTCCGGATCTGAAGCTCCACAGCAGACGGCCTGACAGGTTCGATCCCTGCGACACAAAGCGGATTCTGCGAAGTCAATGCCGTAATTGCAGAACAGCCGAACACACGAAAAAAGGCAAAAGTTCTCAAATCCGCCTGAATTCCCGCACCGCCGCCGCTGTCGCTTCCGGCAATCGTCATCGCCGCCGGAAATACTCTATGCTCTCTCGTCTTCAAAAAATACTCCTAGCAGGACATGAAAATCAGAATATTCAGTCAGTAAGATAGAAGCATTCCTGAAAATTCATAGCCCGGAAAATTAAAAAATTAAAAGAAAATGGAAACGGAAAAACGCACGGCAGGAAAACCTTGCAAGTTTTTGACCGTATTCCCTTTCTGCCCGTTACTTGAGTTTCTCCGTCAGCAGCTTGATCGCGGACTGCGGATTGACCTTGCCGCGGCTCGCTTTCATGACCTGCCCGACAAGGTATTGCAGAACCGCCGCCTTGCCGTCGCGGAACTGCTGAACCTGCGCCGGATTCGCGGCAATCACATCTTCGACGAATTTCAGGATTGCACCCTCGTCCGAAACCTGCACCAGTCCTTTTTCCCTGACGATCTCCGCCGGTGCTTTTCCGGTTGCAAACATCTCGGCAAAAACGGTTTTCGCAATCTTCCCGTTGATTGTCCCGTTATTGATGAGCTCCACCATCGCCGTCAGATGCTCCGGTGTGATTTTACACTCTGCAATCGTAATGTTCGCCTCGGACAGTTCCCGGAGAAGCTCTCCGACAATCCAGTTTGCAATCAGTTTCGGAGCCTTTGATTTCGAGGCGGCAGCTTCAAAGTAATCCGCCATCGGTTTCTCCAATGTCAGGATTTGAGCATCATAAGGCGTAATCTGATATTCTTTGACGAAACGCTCACGTTTCACTTCAGGAAGCTCCGGGAGTCCTTTCCGGAAATTCTCCAGGTCCTCATCCGTAAACTCGACCGGAAGCAGGTCAGGTTCGGGGAAGTAACGGTAGTCATGCGCATTTTCCTTGCCGCGCATTGTGTAGGACTCGCCCGCATCATCATTCCAGCCGCGTGTTTCCTGCTCAATCGCGCCGCCCTCGGTGAGGACAACGATCTGGCGCCTGATCTCATAGGCGATTGCGCGATGAACCGCACGGAAACTGTTCAGGTTTTTGAGCTCTACTTTTGTCCCGAACGCCTCAACGCCGCGCTCGCGGATCGAAATATTGACATCACAGCGCATCTGACCTTTTTCCATATCGCAGTCACTGATGTCGGCATACTGAATGATCTGCTTCAAAGAGGTCAGATAAGCGTAAGCTTCATCAGGCGACCGCATATCGGGCTCGCTGACGATCTCCATCAGAGGCACGCCCGCACGATTGAAATCGACTCCGCTGTGTGTGCCGAAATGAGTCAGTTTCGCAACATCCTCCTCCATATGGATACGCGTCAGGCGAATATATTTGTCCGGCAGTTCCTCGCCGGAAAAGCCTTTCCCGTAAATATGAATCCTGCCGTTCAGGCAGAACGGCATGTCATACTGGGTCAGCTGGTAATTCTTCGGCATATCGGGGTAGAAATAGCTTTTGCGGTCGAACTTGCTTCTTTTCTGGATGTCGCAGGAACACATGAGGCCGGCAGTGACAATCTTGCGGATCGCTTCCTTATTCGGAGTCGGCAGAACCCCGGGATATCCCATGCAGACGGGACAAACCAATGTATTGGGTTCCGCTCCGAACTGATTCGGGCAGGAACAGAACATTTTGCTTTTCGTACGTGCCTGGACGTGCACCTCAAGACCGATTACTGCTTCATATGCCGGCATAATTTTCTTCTCCTTGATTTCAAGCCGTAAAGATAGCACATCTTTGCGCTTTCTTCAAATCACGAACGCAAAAGTTCAGGCAACTTTTGCAAACATGGGAAAGGCGATTTCTGCTGAAAGGAAAAAATGACGGCGGACTTTCCTTTTTTCTTCAATTTCTTTGACGCTTTTCTTCAAGAAAAATGAGCGTCGGCAAGGGGAAAAAGAGAGTTTTCCCCCTCTTTTTTGTTTGACGCTTGGAGAATAGCGGAAGACGGGACACAGGGTTCCGTCAAAAAAAACAAAAAAAGGAGTGTCGCATGACAAACCCGTCCATGATTCTGTCCGCTCTCAAGGAGAGACTCGAAAACATCAGAAATGAAAACAATGAACCGCTGCTGAAAAGCGTCAAGGTGCTGACGCGCCCCGTAAATGCCGGGGAACTCTTTGAACACTACCCGGATCTGACTTCATTTCCGGCTGTCGTGATCCGGCAGGGACAGCTTTCCGCCGCCAACGGGGGACTGACCGAAACACTCGCCATTGAGCTTTTCCTGATTGATGAAACATGCCATTCGGATGAAAATTCCTATCCGTCTCTCGGAATTCATGAAAAAGTCATGGAAGCCCTGTCACCGGATGCGTCGGGGCGTCTGCCCGAGATCGGCGGAGCGCATATCCGTCTCTTCAGCTCCACCCCCGGAGACTTCGGCAGCGGTCACCTCGGCTGGAGCACGGACATCGAAGCCTATTACGCATAATTTCAACTCATTTTCCATCGGGGCGGACAGAGTGTTCCTCCTGCCCTCTGAAACAAAAGGAGATTGCCATGGAAAAGAACAATACCGGAAAAGAAATCAAAAACAACAGCAGAAAACTCTACGACTCACTTATGAAACAAATTACAGAGATCAATCATTATATCCAGGTTCTGGAATACATCGAAACCAAGCGCTGGAACTCAAATGATGACAAAGCACGAGCTCTTTACAAAAGACTCTGCGAGAAGCTGGGACATTCGCCAAAAATCAGCGCATTGGAGATCAAGCACCATCTGGACAGACACGACTCTCTGCTGGCATCAGTGCAGGAACTCACAAAATGGCTCCGCGAACTGGAAAAGGCAAAGAAAAAGATCAAAAAATGGAAAGACAGATTCGACAGGGATGTCAAACTCGTCGACTTGCTCAGTTCGGCGGTCACAAATCAAATGAAAGAAATTGAAACCGTGGATGAAATCATTGAGGATTTTCTCGATGCGAAAAAATCTCTCAACACGGTCTGTGAACTTGCAAGAAAGGCAAACAGCAAGAATCTCCCCATTGTGAAAGAGATCATCAACGCATATCTCGATTTTTTCAGAAAAGCGGACGCAATCTGCATGACCGTCGCAAAATACGCAAGAAACATCAACAGGGAAGCAGAGAAGACGCTCGGGCATAAGAGCGATTTTCAAAATACCATCGGCGGGAAAAATAAAAATACCTGGTATAGTTTGCTTCATGAAGAATTAAATCAAAAATAATGACCTAATGTTTTGTCCAAGGTCTGCATTGGAACAATCTCCGATGCAGACTTTAAGAAACTCTCCCCTTTCTGTGTCTGATTCAGAATTTGATACAACTTCCCCATACAGTAATAAATATCCGCCTTGCAAACTAAATTTTCCTTTAATGGATGCCGGTCACACCATTGCAGATATTTCTCTGAATCCCGCAATGCCGTATCATACTCCTTTTTCTGAAGATAAGCACGAATCAAAAGCACATAAACATAATCGGGGAAACGATTCATCCCGGCATAAATGTCGATGGAACGTTTTGAATATTCTATACTTTTATCCCAGTCCTTCTCCTTGAAATAAATCCTGGCGATCCGGAACAGAACATCTTTTCTGGATGAAATACTATATTCACCCTGTAACGAATACAGTTCTTCCATTTTCAGGAGCAAATTCAACGCTTCTGTATTTTGATTCAAATCCAGACGAATATCACTTTCAACAACACAAAAGAAATAATAAGTGTCAAGACTTCTTAAAGTATATTGTTTCTGTTTATTGGATGCAATCTGATTTTCTACAGCTTTCTTTACATCATTCCGTTTTCGATCACGTTCAGGAATATTCCCTGTTTTATGGTAGGATTTCATTAAGGCAATACAGATATCAAGTTTCTGTTTCTGAATTTCTTCTTTCATTTCAGGATAAATCTTATCCACATCTGAATTCAATGCTTTTTCGGACAGAGGAATTGCTTCGGCATATTGTTTCATCTCATATTTCACAATACCCATATGCTGATTGATAAAATAGAACAGCAATTCCTTATACGGATTAGCATCACTCAGCAAGTCATGATAATGGAAAAGTTCTGAATAATACGGAATAAGCGTTTCATATTCTCCCTTTTTTTTAAGCTCAAACACTTTCATGCAAAGCGCTTCACTTTTCTTCTGAATCTCCTCTTCCGACATCTTCCGCTCCCCGCAGCCCGTCATGAAGCAGAAGCTCAGAGCCGTAAATAAAAACAAAAGAAACTTTTTCATTGCATCTCCCTTAAAAA
>DXVA01000272.1:0-677 GCA_019408975.1 Lentisphaeria bacterium
GGAAAACGACACCGGAGAAATCATTGTTTCAGACCTCATTCACGGCTCTCCGGCGGCGGAGGCAGGACTGCGGAAAGGCGATGTCATCGTCTCATTCAACGGGAAAAAGCTCTGTGATCTGCTGGATCTCAGCCGGCAGCTCATCACACTGGAACCGGATCAGACGGTCACGATCGAAACAGCTTCCGGCAGGCAATATAAAATCACGCCGCGCAAACTCACCTACCGTAATTCACTTGAAAACGCCAGAGGAAAACTCGGGCTTGATCTCGCCGTCATTACACCGGAACTGGCTCGGGAGATCCCTTACGCGGTGGATTCGGGGCTGGTCATCTGCGGCATTCTGCCGAACACGCCGTCGGAGGTCAAACGCGGCGACCTGCTGGTCAAAATCAATTCAACCAACATCAATTCCGCCACGGACCTAGCGGTGGCAATGAACCGTCTCCATTACAACGACACGGCGGAAGCGGTTTTCATCACGCCCGTCACAATCGGCGGAAAACATTATCTCGCCAAACAAAGGGTGAAATTGCCGGTCAGATAACAAAAAGGGAGGGAAGGCCATGAAATATTTGACTATTGTACGTCATGCCGAAGCGGAACCGCTCAGAAACCTTCATTCCGATTTCGAGCGCAGCCTGACGGAATGCGGAATCGGGCAGGCAAAACAAATT
>DXVA01000272.1:687-6082 GCA_019408975.1 Lentisphaeria bacterium
ACAAATTTCCCAGAAAACGGCGCAGAACATCCTCCGCCCGGAAATGCTGGTTTCCAGCCCCGCGCAGAGAGCCGTCCAGACCGCGCGCATCTTCGCCGCAGCGTTCAATATTCCGCAGGATGCGGTTCTCACGGACATGTTGATCTATACGGGTTCGGCATCCGACATGATTCAGGTCATTTCACACTGGAACGATGCAATCGGCAGCGTCATTCTGTTCGGGCACAACCCGACCGTTGCCGAACTGACGATGCGTCTTTACCCGCAGTTCTCCGGTTCATTTCCGACCTGTTCCGTCTGCTCTCTGGAGTTTCCTGCGGACAGCTGGAAAAAACTTGCGGCGACACCTCCGGCACTTCGCTTCCAGAACAGCTGACGCAATGTGCCGGCAGTCGGGGGCGCGAGACGCTTCACGGCGCAGGAAATGCCATCGTCGAAAGCGGACCAGCCGCAGGAAGACCGGAACTTGTCATCGGACCGGTAAATCGGAGCTCCGCAGTTCCGGCAGGCATAGCCGCCCTTTCGTTATTTCCGTTTCAGACAGCGCAAAAACTCCTCTGTTCTCTCCGGATGGTCGAAAACATGCAATCTGCACCCGCTTCCCGCCTCTTTCAGATACGCTTCCATCCTCGGAAGCATTCTCCTGTTGTACGTCCAGATATAGCGCAGGAACTCAAAATTCAGGCGTTCGGGGCATCCCTCCGTCAGATCGGGGCGCGTCCTGCCGCGGTAATTCCAGTAGCGCTTCAAAGTCCGGCGGAGACAGAGGCTGCGAGGATATTTCAGGAAAATGACCGTATCCGCATACTTCAGGCGCTCGGGGAAAGTGCGCCCGTAATTGCCGTCCATAATCCACGCATCCCCCTGAAGAAGCTTCGCCAGAGCGGCATCAAAATTCTCCCTTGATTCCTCGATCCAGCCCGGTTTCCAGAAATAGCGGTCCAGATGATAAACCGGAATCCGGAGAATCTCCCCCAGTTCCCGTGACAAAGTCGTTTTCCCTGCACCGCAACAGCCGACAATCAAAATCCTGCGCATACCATATCCGCCTTTCTTCAAGCATAGCATAATATATCCGTCTCTTTTCATTTGCAAAGAAACTGCCGCTGAAAAACATATCCGTCAGGCTGCAAAAAATTATTTTTCATTTATTTTCAAATATCCGTTTGTATTATTGAAAAACACCGCTACATTAGTAATATAATCTTTCAGATCCAATCGCAATGCGGCCGGAACGAGTCCGGTCATTTGAAACCCGCGACTTTCTGACTGTTACCGGGATTCTTTAATTTGATTCTTATCCACAATGTCTTCTAAGGCATTCCAGACTTGATCGTTACTCTGTTGCAGAGTTTCAGATATTCCATATGTCATTTCCTGATGGTTGCAGCAAATTGCGCTTTCTCCACTCTCTATCCGGCGATTTCAAATGGGTCAAAACATTCACCACTATCCGGAGAAAGCACAAAACAATTACAACTTGCCGCCAGGAACTGCGGCAGAAAAGGAAAACATTATGAACATCTACGTAGGCAACATGCCTTACTCCATGACCGAAACCGACCTCAATAATGCGTTCAGCGCATTCGGAACCGTCAACAGCGCCCGTCTTGTGATGGACCGCGACACCGGCCGCGCAAAAGGATTCGGCTTTGTCGAAATGAACGACAATGCGGAAGCCCGGAAAGCGATTGAAAGCATGAACGGGACCAGCCACGGCGGCCGTGCTCTCGTCGTCAACGAGGCGCGTCCCCGCGAAGAACGCCCGAACCGCGGCAGTTTCGGCGGCGGCAGCCGCAGAGGCGGATTCCGCAACAGCTATTAAGATTTACTTCATGTAAAATCTTTCAGGAGAGATTCCGTGTCATTGCGATGCGGAATCTCTTTTTTTATTTGTATTTCCGGTTTATGATGATAATATATGAATCAGAGAATCATAACAAGAAAAATTACCGTGTTCTTACCGCAAAAAAAGGAGAAGCATCATGAATCTCATGCTTGCATGTCCCGGATGCACATTGAATGCCATGTTCGGATTGCGCTATCTCAGCCCGGTTTATGAACAGCTCCGGTGGGTGATCCTGCTCGGAGCTCTGTTTGCATTCCTGCTGCCGTGGCTATGCGGCTACAGACTGGGAGAAAAGGTGCCTTACAGCAAAAAACGTCATGCGATTCTTTCGCTCGTCCTTTTTATTCTGCCCTTCTTTGCAGTGTTGGCAGTTCAACTGTATTCCGATCGGCACATCAGCGGAACATTTGCAACGGAGCTGACCGGATGGCTTTATCTCCCCTTCTGGATTCTTTTTGTTATTCTGCGAGATATTGCACCCTTGTTCTACCCTGCCTATATCGTTGCAGCCGCATATCTTCTATTGAAATTCGACAGGAAGTTCGTTCCTCGGAACAGGGAAACAATGGAACCAGAAGAAAGACAGGATAAATAAGAATGGAAGCAATACAAGAAGCTTTTACGGGAATCTGCCGTGAGATATTCAATCAGCATTATCCCGATCCGGTTTATGAACAGCTCCGGTGGGTGATCCTGCTCGGAGCCCTGTTTGCATTCCTGCTGCCGTGGTTATGCGGCTACAGACTGGGAGAAAAAGTGCCTTACAGCAAAAGGTGCCATTTGATGTTTTCCCTGCTTATCCTTGCATTTTCTATCATCAGTGCATCCTATGATTCATTCGGCATGGCATTACTCAAGCTTCTATACTTTCCCTGTCTGTTTCTCATTGAAATCTTGCATTACTATTTCCGTGGCATAGGTATTGTTCCTGTCTTATTCCTCTTTCCCGCCTACATTGTCGTCTTGTTCTATCTTCTATTGAAGATCGACAGGAAGTTCGTTCCGAGGGACAGGGAAACAACGGAACCAGAAGAAAAACAGGAATAGCTTCCGCCGTTTCAAGCCAGCGCTTTTTT
Source organism: Lentisphaeria bacterium (assembly GCA_019408975.1). GTDB lineage: Bacteria > Verrucomicrobiota > Lentisphaeria > Victivallales > UBA1829 > UBA11452. The sequence continues at coordinate 3,613 of DXVA01000272.1, forward strand.
CAAGGCGTCCTCCGTCACCGGCCCCGGACGCAGAACTCCGGCATCCACAACGACTTCCGGTGTTCCGTCAATTGTTTTCAAAGCATCCGCGACGGAAAGAGCCGCGGAAACGCCGGAAAGATTTGCGCTCGTCGATGCAAGCGGTCTGCCGTAAGCCTTCAGAAGTTTCAAAATGAAAGGATGATCCGGGATGCGGAAACCGAAAGTGGAGCCGCTGCCGTCCGGAACCACCAGCGTAACGGGGCCGGGGCAGAATTTTTCCGCAAAAACACGCGCCGTTTCCGGCAGTTCCGGAATACATGCAGATACGGCGTCTACCGACGGCAGAAAAGCCGCAAACGGTTTGTTTTCACTGCGATGCTTCAACCGGTAAATCCTTGCGCGCGCCTCTGCGTCGCTCCAGTCGCAGACCAATCCGTAAACGGTCTCGGTCGGCACCAGAAGAACGCTTCCCCTGCGGCTGAGAGCGGCAAGACACTCTTTCAAAGCCTCATCGAAATCTTTTACAATCATTTTTCAATCGCTCCTTGTATTCAACGAAACCACCAACATAGTATGAAATCGGATTTTTTCAATAAAAGCGTAATAAAATCAATAATTTTTTGTAATATCTGGGTTTAATTTCGATTTTTGATTTTGAGTTTTGAAATTTTGTGCTATCGTATAGCGTGTTAAAAACAAGGAGGGATAACTATGAGAACTTCAGTTCTTGCCATGATCTTAGCCGGAGGAGAAGGAAGAAGGCTTGCACCGCTCACTGACCAGAGAGCCAAACCCTCGGTTCCTTTCGGCGGAAAATACCGGATCATCGACTTTGTACTCAGTAATTTCATCAACAGCGGAATCGACAGTATTTTCGTTCTTACGCAATTCAAGTCCCAGAGCCTGATGGAGCACATCATCAACGGATGGAATATCGCCAGCACCCACGTGCAGGGGCGTTTCATCATCCCCGTCCCGGCGCAGATGCAGACCGAGGACAAGTCATGGTATATGGGGACCGCGGACGCTATTTTCCAGAATGCGCACCTGATCGAAGACTTCAGCCCGGATCTTGTCGCTGTCTTCGGCGGCGATCACATTTACAGAATGGACATCAGCCAGATGGTCGATTTCCATGTCAACCGCAACGCAATTGCGACCGTCGCCGCGATTCCGGTTCCGATCGAGGACGCCAGACAGTTCGGCGTGATTCAGGTCGATGAGGACTGGCGCATTGTCGGTTTCCAGGAAAAACCGGAAAACCCGGCTCCGCTTCCGAATGACAAAAATATGGCGCTCGCCTCCATGGGCAACTACATTTTCGGCGCCGAAGACATTCTGCATCTCCTGCATGAAGACCATGTCCAGCCGAACAGTTTGCACGACTTCGGCAAGGACATCATTCCGTCGCTGGTCCCGACCGGACGGCTTTTCGCCTACAATTTCTATTCCAACAAGATTCCCGGACAGTCCGTTCAGGAAAAACCCTACTGGCGCGACGTCGGAACCCTGAAATCCTACTTCGAAGCCAACATGGACCTGCGCTCGACCAGTCCGCAGCTGGATCTCTACAATCCGAAATGGCCGATCTACAACTACCATTTCAGTCTTCCGCCCGCGAAATTCGTTCATAATGAAGAAGTCGATGTCCACGGACTCCCCCGTATCGGGAAGGCAATCAACTCCATTGTCTGCGACGGGTGCATCGTTTCCGGAAGCACGGTCACAAGCTCCATCCTGTTCAACTCGGTTTTCGTGCACAGCTATGCCACGGTGCATAATTCCATCCTGCTGAACGACGTCGATATCGGAGAACATTGCCGCATCCGCAACTGCATCATAGACAAGCACAACGTGATTCCGCGCGGGACGATCATCGGCTATGACCGTGAAGAGGACGCAAAACGTTACCCGGTTGTCGATCTCGGTCCCGAATACGGACCGGACGCATGGCTCACCGTCATTCCGAAGGACAGGCATTACCAGATGCTCGAACTTCCGAAGAGCCTTGAGACGCACCAGCTCTGACCTTGCCATGTAACAGTCACAAAGGCAGGAGATTGCAGAAAAAACCTCCTGCCTTTTCCCTTTTTGAGCGGACACATGAACATTTCAGGAGAAAAACAACTTTTCGATGCCGTCCGAAGCAGAACCGGAATAATTCTCGGAGACGCTCCCGGATGCCATGACTTTGCACATACTCTGCGGGTTCTCAAAAATGCGGAACGGATTCTTGCAGGAGAGCCGCACTCCGATTTTGAAGCATCTGCCGTCAGGCTCGCGGCACTTCTCCACGATATTGCGCGCCCGGAGGAAATGAAATCCGGCGGCAGGATCTGCCATGCGGAACAAGGCGGACTCAAAGCCCCTGCCCTGCTGCGGGAACTCGGATGTACGGATGAAACATTGATCGAAGCGGTCGGCAAAGCTGTTGCAAGACATCGCTACCGGGGGAAGAACGCCCCGCAGAACCTCATAGAAAAAATTG
>DXVA01000273.1 GCA_019408975.1 Lentisphaeria bacterium
ATATGAGCGGGCTGACGAAGTCGCAGATCGACACTGTCGCCTAAGCCGGCTTCAATACCATTTTGCCGCATCAGAGCCCCACCCTCGGATTCGACGGCAGGAAAGGGCCCGCCGCCATACGCGAAGTTCTCGATTACTGCCATGCAAAACAGCTCAAGGTCATTTTCAGCATCAAGGACGCCATGCCGAAAGGTGCGACCAACATGCCGCTCGAAACATGGAACGGAATCACGGGAGATGTCGCGATCAGCAATGCGATTGTCGAAACGTTCAGGGATCATCCCGCACTGCTTGCATGGTATGTCTGCGACGAAGTCCAGCCGACCTATGTCGAATCTCTTACGGCTCTGCGGCGCCGCATCAACCGCATGGACCCGAATCACCCGACCTTTGCCGTGTATTATCAGTTCAACTCCTACGAACGGTATCTTGGCGGGCAGGATATCTTCGGAATCGATCCCTATCCGGTTGAAACCGCCGAAACACGGGATCAGCAGAAGGTCATGAATCAGCTTCTGGGAGCTTTGAAAGTACAGCGTCTCGCATCCGGCGGAGGAATCGCCTGCTGGGCAGCCCCGCAATACATGAACTGGGGTGTCTGGCAGCCGGACGGCAAACAGGAACCCGCGGTTTATTACAGGAAATACCGTTTTCCGACACAGGCAGAACTGTATGCTATGATCGCAATGGAAATGATCCACGGCATCCGGGGATTCGTCGGCTATTCTTACAGTTCCCTGTTCTACGGCCCGGACAAACAGCAGTTTGCCAAAGCATGGCCGCTCATAAAACAGGCGGTCGCATTTCAACATCTGGCAGCCCCCTTCCTGCTGTCCACGGAAAAAGCGCCGGCTTTCCGCCTTAAAGTCATAAAAGGCAGGGTTCATGCACAGAGCTATCGGACGGCGGACGGAAGAACTGCGCTGCTCGTATCTTGTGTCGGCCCCGGGGAAAGCGAAGCGGAAATCAGGTTTGAAGAAGAGATCCCCGAACTCATTGCACATCACGGTTCTTTCCGCAGAAACGGGAAAGGGACATGGCTGTTCCGCGGCAGAGATATCTGTTCCGGTATGCTTTATTCGGAGAAAAGCGGGCAGACGCGGTGAGTTGCTGCCCGTGAGTTCCCGGCGGCGGCTGGGAGGCAAGCCTCTGCCGCCCCGGGGATCGTCTTGCTATTTTACCAGATAAGTCCCGCCGCGCCACTCTTTTTCAAGGACATTGCAGAGTTCCTTACAGCGCCCGGTGGCTTCAAAAGCCTCTTTGACTTTGAAATATTCGGTATCAAGGATTCCCGCGAGGATCAGATAGGTTCCCGGTTTGCAGAAAGAGAGCAGTTTTTCCCTGCCGGCAAGAAGGGCGGAGGAAAGGATATTCGCGGCAACGATGTCATACTGTGTGTCGCTTTCATACTCCATCAGGGATGCGGCTGCAATGGAAAGTTCCTGATCGGCAATTCCGTTTTTCTGTGCATTTTCACGGGCGACGCCGACCGTATCGGGATCGATATCAAACGCATCGACGCGCGTGCACCCGAGTTTGCGCGCTGCAATTGCGAGAATTCCGGAACCGGAACCGGCGTCCAGCATGGCAATCTCTTGTCGCCCTTTCCCTCGCAGCTCAGAGATGAATTTGTCGATTGAGGCAAGGCACGATTTCGTCGTTGCGTGCTGTCCTGTGCCGAAACTCATGCCGGGGTCCAGCTTGATCAGTACCTGCCCCGGTTTCGGTTCAAAATGTTCCCATGACGGTGTAATTGCAAGCGTATCGGAAATGACAAGCGGCTTGAAATGAATTTTCCAGACCTCCGCCCAGTCTTCTTTTTTCAGTTTCGTGCAGGCAAAATCGGTGAAGTGAATACCGAAGGAGTTGAATTCCTCCTCTTTCGCCATCAGCATATTCATCGCATCGACAGAATCTTTTTCATTTGAGAAATAGAGTGTATGCCTGATTTCCTTCGTTTCCTCGTCTTTCCAGGAACTGAAATCATACCCGAACGCGGAAAGGAGTTCCGGGGATGCATCTTTGAATTCGGAGCGGTCCGTCATGACACAGCAGTAAATAATATCGTCCATTTGCAAGCCTTTTTCATATTGTTGAGGTGGGATAGATTACATTGCAAAGGAGGATAAGTCAAGAAAAAAACTTATTTTTCTCTAAAATGACTTGCTTTTTATAAAGAGGCGGTTATATTTACCCCCATGCTTCCCGGAAGCAGATTCTGCGGCGTGGTGCTCGAACGGCTAAGGGAGCGGTTTGCAAAACCGTATGTAGTGGGTTCAACTCCCACCCACGCCTCCATTTTCAATTCACCTGAAATGACCTCTTTCGTGATTTTTCGATGGAATGCCGTTGCGTATAACGGTTCAGGGAAGGTCGGCTGATGCCTGCTTTCTCAGATTTGCATTGATCTTTTCAAATACGGTGATGAACTGGTCCTGCTCGGCGGCGGGGATGTCGCAAAGCAGGTTCTCCATCAGGGAATTCCAGAAACTGATGTGGTTTTCAAGACAACGCCGCCCTTTCTGCGTCAGGCGGATCGTGACGGCACGCCGGTCATCCGTCGCCGCGGCACGTTTCAGCAGTCCCTGCTTCACCATCAGGTCGATCGTGGTCGAAACCGTGCTCGGGGTCAATTTCAGCTCTGCTGCAAGATCTTTTTGCCTGCCCCCGCCCGGATTTTTCGCGGATGCCCGGAGCAGTTTCAACTGGGGCAGAGTGACCTGTGCGATATTCCTCCCGCCGGAATTATAACGGATCGTGCGGACGGAGTCAATCAGTTCGAGAACGTTTTTCCCGATCATTTCCGCATTCGTCAAAGCCATGTCAGCACCCTTTTCTTTCTGTAAACGGCATCAATATACAGCCGCAGACGGAAATAATCAATCACCGTTCATGAAAGTGATTTCTGTTTATCTTGCATTGAGCATTGCCGGATGAGGCGTTCTCGCTGTGTCGCGGTCCGCCGGAGCCATGCACTGCCCGCGGTTGATGTCGATCCAGTGTCTTGGAGTCCACAGCCATTGTTCAGGCTCCCGCCGGATCAATGCCTCCAGAGCGGAGATGCATTTCTGGGTCAGTTCCTGAATGTCCCGCTGCTTGTCGCCGGTCGGGACATAAGTAATGGGGGCGCCGCAGACAACCTCAAATCTGAACTCGCCTCCGGGAATGCGCCGCGTCACTTGCGGGACAATCGGGATTCCTGTTTTCAAATGCAGAAGCGCGGGCGTCTTGTGGACTTTTGCCGGGTGCCCGAAGAAAGAGCATTCAACTCCCTCTCCCGCTCCTGCGTGCTGGTCAATCAGAATCGCCAGATTCTCCTTCTGAGCGACGGCACGCAGCATAGGACGCAATCCCAGCCGTTTATCGACAGCCGTATGCATTGCGCCGGTACGGTTCTGAAGAATCAGCCTGCCGATATACGGATTGTCAAATCCTCGCATCATCGAAGTCATCGCGCGCCCGGCTTTCTCGGCGATTGCACTGCCGGCAATCTCCCAGTTGCCGTAATGCGCGGTGATCAGAATCATCTGCGGCGCCGGTTCTCCGTCCTGCGCAAGGAAGAAACGGCATCCTTCGGGGTTCCCGGTGACGGTAATCCGTTCCGGGGCATACAGCTGCCGCGCCTTGACAACCTCAACCAGCAGGCGGCTGAACTGTTCGTATGAACTTCTTGCCATTTTTTCCGCCTCCGCCCGGTTCCCGACGATTCCCGAGTGCAGGATATGCTGGATTGTCCGCTTTCTATGCCGTGTGTCCAGCAGGAACAGGATGGAGAACAGCATTCTGCCCAAACGGTATCCCGCTTTCAAAGGCAGGCTGCCGATCAAAGTGTAAATGATATAAAATCCGGAAAATTCCAATCCCAGCAGCCATTGCGGTTTGCATCTTTTCGAGTGTGCCATTGATCTTGCTCCATGTAAAAAAATCCGTGCCGATCAGGTTCCCGAAAACATGACAGGAGGCGGATAAAACACTTTCCGCAGATACATTTTTCATGTGTCTGTACTAATTATTAGACCATCTGATAATTTGATCATCTAATTAAATTACCGTATGATTTTGATTTTTCAAGAACAAAAAGCATTTTTCCGCTGAATTTATAATAAAAAAAGATAGCCGGATATGATTATGCAAATTCCGGGACGGAATTTCAATCTCCGCCCTTACTGCCTCGGAAAACAGCCGGTTGCCAGATATCAAGCCCATAGGAGCATTCGGATTTCAGTTTTTGAAAAAAGGCATATTCGAATTCCGTTCTTTCCTGAAACGGTCCGTCGATAGTGAAAAACGAATGGAAATGATGAAAGTTGGAAATAAAAATGGTTTTCTCATTTTTCGAATGAGAATGGAGAGAATGGAATACATGCCCGAGCGGATTATAAGAAGAGTGCCCTATTAAAAAGAATGATCCCCCCCCTTATTCCATACTGTAAGTGGCAGACCGGTTTTTGCAAGGAGAAAATGAAAAATTTTCAGATGTTATGAAAAATGCCGAAATACTTCGGTATTCAGGAATAATGATTATTTGATTCTGATACCGGGTGCCGCCCCGACCTTGAACGCGGCAGTTTCAATTTTCGGATACTGAGTCTATACAGAATCTGGATTTCAGGTTTAAAAGAATTTTCCTTCCGCACGAAAACGGAAAGAAAATTCATATTCAGATTCCATGCCTTTTTAATGCACAGATATTGCCATCGCAGATTTGTCAGCTGCAAATGCGCCGGTTGATGCGGTCACGGAGGTTCAAGAGCCATTCCGCTTCACGCGGATAGGTATTGATCGTGATCGGATACTCCACACCCTCCTGAATCAGTTTGAGCGTTTCTTCGCGCCCGATCTTCTTTTCCAGCAGACGCAGGGCACGCAGATCCTGCAAACCTTCCGCGAATACTTCATAATGAAGAGAATCCACAGCTCCATCTTTTCCCGGATAAACCATGAAGGCTCCGCCGCCGCAGAAAGCGCGCTCCGCATCCACCACCTGATAAGGGTCAATATGCCAGTTCAGAGAATGCTGGGTGAACCAGAAGTTGTAACCCCAGTTCAGGAAACCGTCGAGGTTGTACCAGTAAAGCAGGACGCCAAGTACGCGGTTCCGCGCGGAAGGCATTCCGAACTGACGGTTCGGAACTCCGTTTTCCCAGTTTCCGCAGTAGTAGACCCAGCGCTGTTCCAGAGTTTCGTTCAGGAAATCGTGCAGATGAGTCGTTGTGGGAACCGGACGCCTGATCAGCCCCTTCCGGAAGAATTCCACGCTGGAAAGAGCATCAATCACAGGGTAGTTGCCGATCAGTCCGCCCAGAAGCTTTGATGCATATTCATACGAATCCGCGACAGCAGGCGTCGGTTCATCCGAAACATGGAAGAAGGTATTCTCCTCATTGAGCCCTTTCTTTCTGAAGAACGGAATCAGGACAGCCGTCAGCTGCGTCAGGAATTCTTTGTATTCCGGGGAGTCTGCGGCGACATGCCAGCCGAAACGCTTCTGTTCGACGCCGTTCTCTTTTACGATAATCTTCGGAGTCGCTTTCGCTCCCCACTGCGTGAAGGCGTGCGATATTTCAAAATATTCAAAACCTGCCTGTCTTGCCGTGTCGATCCAGCGTTCGAGAAGCGAAAAATCAAAATGGTATTTTCCATTTTCATACGTGATGTCCAGAAGCTGCACCGTCGGGCGTTCATATCCGACCGCCGTATCCAGCGGGACACTCCAGAGCGGCGTGAGGATGACGTTGTTGCCATGCCGGACCATATTCTCGAAGTATTTTTCAAGAAGCTCCCAGTGCTTTTTACTCCAGCACGGGACATTGTAGTGCGCCTGAATGCAGTCCGCATAGAACCAGTTGATGGACAGCAGTTTCTGTTTCGGCAGATTGAACGGGAGCACCTTTACCCTGATCGACGTTTCATAATTCAGTTCCGGCTGGGGCCAGAGCGGTGTTTCCGGTGTCGAAATCGTGAAGCGGACTTCATACTCGCCCGGCTTCATATTTTCCGGGATGCGGACTGTACACCAGACGGCGTGCCAGTTTTCGCGGGTCAGGCGGATGCGGTTC
>DXVA01000274.1 GCA_019408975.1 Lentisphaeria bacterium
CGTATCCTCCATGAATTGGTTTAGTCTTCTGCATACTATATATAGATGCCGTATTCTTTTCAAGAGGCGGAAGGAGGATCGGTTTGCTGTTTTTTTTCTGTTCCGGGGCTCGGAGGGAGCCCCGTCTTTCTTTTGCGCTTGTTTATTTTAAAAATTGGTTTAATACCGCAATGCTCTGCATCGCAAAGCGGTAGTTTATTTTCCTGTTCTCAACAGGTTGCCGGGTGTAACGGCGAATACTGAATTCAGCGGTTCTATGAAGCGGAGCTGTACGTCTTCGACCACGTCTTTCAGGGTAATGGACCAGACTTCCCGGTCCGTTGTGGTGCGTTTCAGGCTGAAAAACTGCGGCCCGTCAAAGTCCTTCTTCACTGCCTGCACTTTCCCGTCGGGACCCGCAACAGCCGCTGTGACGGTCTCTCCGGGATAGCCGGTCACTTCCACCCGGAATTCTTTCACTCCGGCGGGAACTTCAAAATACAAACGGGTGTTATTGCGCGGCTTGAAGAAGTTGACGTAGCCTTTTTTCGATGCCTCGCCCATGACCGACCACGCCTGACCGGTCAACATGCGGAAAGACATCATGTTGAAAGCGATATCCAGCCGGAGACGGTAAACGCCTGCGGCGTCCGGGGTGAACGTGAATTTATTTCTGGCGCCGGGCTCGATTCTGCCGAGCTCGAATTTTGAATTCTGCGGTCCGGTGACGGTGACGGGAACGTCCCGCACCCGCTGGCGCATATCGCGGTATGCCAGTTCAAAAGAAACCGGTTTTCCGGCTTCTCCCCAGATCAGGATGTTGAACGCCTGGCGGATCAGCGGGAGACCGGATGCCCGGCGTTTGCCCGGCTGCGGCGGAGCTGTCAGCTGTGCGTGGTCGATGCTGCCGGTCCGGTATGCGTGCGGGACGTCGAATCCCTGTTCCCTGATGTAGGCTGCCACATCGATGATTTTGCCGTCGGCGGTGATCTGACCGGTCACATCGCCCAGAAAAGTGTTCGGAGTCCAGTTTTTGAATGCGATCAGGTCGCGTCCGGGAATGGTTTTGACCGTGACGTTTTCAAAGTGTACATTGCCAACCATGCCTGCCGTGGGACGGTCGTAAGTGAAGCTGATCGGAGTGATGCCGCGGGCTGTGCCGGAGTTTTCCAGATGGCAGTTCCTGAACGTGATCCGGTAGAACTTCGCAAGGTGGTTGCCGACGACGATGCCGCTGTTGGTGTTGCCGGTGAACTTGCAGTCGCTTACTTCCACCTTGCCCGGATTGGTGCGCCGGCGGTCGGTCGGCGGCGTGCAGGAAAGTCCTCTGCTGCCGCCGATGATCTCGCAGCGGCGGATCTTCAAATCCACGGGAGTATTGATTTCCGTGGCGATCAGGATGCCGCCGCCGGAGTTGTTCTCCACTCGGCAGTCTTCCATGATGCAGTCTTGAATGATTTCATTGGCGGCATTGGGTTCAAAGTCGATTCCGGCGGCGGGAGCCGTCCCTTTGGTGTTCTTCAGGGTGCAGCGGCGGATGCGCAGATTGCTTGCGCTGATGACGCTGATGCCCTGCCGATGGTGGTCGTCGCAAATGACGTTTTCAATCAGGATGTTTCTGCCGGGACGTGAGAGCCCGCGCCGCGTGGGGGGCGCGTTCAGTTCCTTGATGTTGTACCAGTTCGCTCCCAGGTAAATGCCGTCACCGCCGCTGGATCTGATGGTCAGATCGCGGATCACGACATTTTCACAGCCCCAGAGGGCGATGGCGTGGCGCCATTCGGAGGGTTTATACTGTTTTTTATCCTGATAATCGGCTTTGTGCATTTCGATGACTGCTCCGTCCTCTCCGCGGATGACGATATTCTTTCTGCCGTAAGCGGACATCAGGCTGTCGCGGATGCCCTTGAACCCTCCGCGTCTGGCGATGATGCGGACATTCTTTTCCAAAACGATTTCCTGATCGCCGGGCAGAACCACCGGATCGATGATCCAGTCGCTGCCGGTCTGGTCGATGATCAGCTTTTTGACGCCGGAGTTCAGCGCCGCCTGCAGGTTCTGAGTCGCATTCGTTTTATCGAAGCCCCACCAGCTGGCTCTGGCTTCTGTGCGTTTGCCTGCTTTGATTTCAGCCAGCTCTTTGGAGTAATCGGCTCCGGCAGCGCCGATGCAGCCTGCGGCGAGCGCCGCAAATAGCCATTGTTTCAACATGTTCGGATTTCCTTTCTATGAATATTATATGATACTGTCAATACATGACGCCATTGACTTCTATGCCCTGCCGCCCGCCGGTCCAGTTGATTGTGTTGTTGGTGCCCAGCGTCGCATAAGGATTCAGGCGGCTCTGCACCCGGACGCCTGCGGCGTGTCCGTCGAGATAGAGTACGTTGACTGTGCCGTCGTGGCGGATTGCATCAATTGTGCCGTTTCCTGAAGAACTGCCGGGATATTCGATGACCCGGTAGTTGCCGGTGTTGTAAAGACCGTTGCTTTTGGCTGCATCCATGACCAGATAGCCTTCCGAGGGGCGTTTGAACTCCTGAAGCTTGGCGGATCTGGTGCTGTCTGTATTTGCGGCGGGGATTCCTCTGCCGAAATAGCCGCCGACGTAACGGAAATTGTAGCCGTAACCGGAATAACTGTATCCTGCGTAGGTCTTATCCTGCGCTATGACCGCTTTCAATCCGGGATCGACTATTGTTTTCACGGTGATCCCGCCGTTTTCCAGCAGAAGATTGATCCATGTGATGTCTTTCGTATCCCGTTTCATGCCGTAAATCGGGAAATAACCCTCATAATTGTCGTTGTAGAGCATGAAACTCACGCCCTGCTGGCGCAGATTTCCGATGCAGTTGATGCTGTAAGCCTTCTTCCGCGCCACATTCAGCGCCGGCAGCAGCATTGCCGCGAGAATCGCGATGATCGCAATTACGATGAGCAACTCTATTAATGTGAACCCCCTTCTCATGATACCCTCCGAATTGTTATGATGATTTTAAAACTTCCTGTTGCGTCAATAAAATCTCCTCCGCTTTCAGTTCCGGCGGTGGCGGTTCGATATAGGGGCTGGAATGTTCCAGCGTCAGCGGAATGCCTTCCCAGTAAATGGTCTTTTCCTGATGCTCCGGACAGCCGCAGCTCCGGCTGATGCGGTAAAGCGGCTGAATCAGTTCCGGTCTGCGGGGAGAATGCTGACTGCCCGGCTGCTCCATCTTTTCGAGCAGGAGTTTCACAGCGCGGCGGGCGACGCAGTCGAGCGGTTGGACAATGGTTGTAAGCGGGACCAGTCCCTGATTCGCCGCTTCGAGCCCATCCGTCCCGAACAGGGCGATATCCTCGGGAACCCGCAGTCCCTGCCGCCGCAGCCAGTGCATGAAACGATTGGCGAGCAGGTCGCCCGTAACGGCAAAAGCGGTCACATGTTTTTTCCTGATCAGTTCCAGTATCTGCCCTGCAAAACCGGCGTTCCAGGAGAGTTCCACCAGATATTCCTGTTTCCAGGGAATCCCCGCCTCCGCCAGCGCTTCCCTGACTCCCTCCAGCTTCAGGACATTATATTTCAGGTTGGAACAGAGAAATCCGATTTTGCGGTGTCCATGTGCCAGCAGATGGCGTGCCATGGTATGGAATCCCGTCTTCAGGTCAACGCCGATATCATAAGAGGAAAGATTTTCCGAAATCATTACGACCGGCATCGGATAATCCTGCTGTTTCAGGTTGACAAGCGAATAGCTGGCAAGAATACCGGCAAAACCGCGCGAAGCCAGTTCGTTGAGCGTTTCCAATTCCTGCTGAGGATCGGTGACGGGCACAAAAAAACTTTTGTAGCCTGCCAGGCGCAGCTGGATGGCGAGACGGCGGATCATTTCATCGTGAATCCCGAACACATAGCAGCTGTGCATGATGCCGACGGCTTTGTCTCTTTTTCCCGTCAGCTGAATGGCGGCGAAATTGGGACGGTATTTCAGGTTGCGGGCAATGTCAAGGATGCGTTCCCGTTTTTCCTGTGAAACTTTGATGCTGGAGTCTTCCCTGTTATTCAGTACAGCCGACACCGCCGGACGGGACACTCCCGCCAGCTTGGCGATCTGCTGCATCGTAACCGGTTTTTTCCTGTCGAAAGGCATTCTGGAACATCCCTGTTTTTCTGCTTTAATTACTCGCGTTATTTTTATTATATTCAAAACTTCGGAAAATGCAATACCCGGAAGTGAAAAAAACTGAAAAATAATTACTCGCGTTATTTGAAAGAGGGAAAAGCATACGGGGGAACGGGAGATTTCACCTGCGGCAGCCGATATTTCTGCACAGGAGGAGACAGGGCTGAAAACTTTGCGCGATCATCTTTTTGCGATGCAGAACGTCACTGCATCAAAACCTGTTTTTTGAATGAGAAGCCTTCCGGAGTTTTCCTGTGTCCGGATTTTTTTCAGATTTTTTTCAGAAAAAAAGTTCTTTTTCTCCCTTGTCGAAACAGGGAAAATTATTATAATAAATAACATGATATGAAATAATTTCAGAAAATATGAAATGATTTATGAAGAATAACAGGATCAATGACATTGCGGTAAAGGCGGGAGTGTCGGTCAGCACCGTTTCCCGGGTGTTCAACAACCGCCCTTATGTCAAGGAGGAGCTGCGGAAGCGGGTGCTGGAGGTGGCTGTCGACATGGATTATACCCCCAAGTCGATGGCGCGCCGCGATACGATTTCCATTGTGATCAGCAGGCCGGACGACTTTGTGTCCAATAATTATGAACGGAGCCTGGTCAACCGTTTTTTTGCAGCGGCATCCGAGCTGAAGCTGAATCTTGAATTTATTCCTCTGGATCATATCAAACGGGTTTACCAGAATTTTTCAAAAGCTGTCATCGGAATGATTTACAGTGAACATGCCGGGGATATCCTGCGGACAGTCAGGAATATTCCCGTTTTGACCGTCAATTACCGGACGGATGGATGCAGTTTCGTCTGTACGGATCATGAAGCCGGAGTTTACCGTGCCACCAGTTATCTGCTGGAAAACGGCCACAGAGAAATAGCCATTCTTCTGGCTCCCTATAAAGAAAGCATGTCATGGGGCGAGTGTGCGCGTCTTGACGGATACCGCAAGGCTCTGGAGGAGCACGGAATTGCGTTCCGGCGGGAACTGGTGGTGTATGGCGGGTCCGAGATACTGAATTCTTCGATGAAAGTGTTGCTCCGACGGCATCCGACCGCATTGATCGCATGCGGCGAATCTCTGATCATGCCGTTGAAATACTCTCTTGATCTCCTGAACCTGAGAGTGCCGGAGGATATTTCGCTCATTACCTTTTATTCCTCGGATATCACTCCTTTTCTGCTGCCGGAACAGACTTGCATCCGGCAGGATTTCGACCGGCTGGCAAGGGTTGCGATGGAGAAAGTGTGTGCATTGATCGAGGAGGAGGAAACGGATGTGGGAATACTTCTTCCCAATGAGTTCATAGAAGGAAACAGTGTCAGGAGGCTTAACTGAGGAAAGAATTATGAGAAAAAATTTCACATTGATAAAATTTTTCATGAGGAAAAGTCGCAAGCGGAATATTTTATTACGGCAGTGTCAATTCGCGCCATGCCCTATTTTTCCTCTCTTCCTTCGATTGCTGAATTGTTCCAATGTTCGCTTGTTCGATTGTTTTTCCCTTCCTTCTTACTTCCATGTTCCTTGTTCTTCTATTCTTACTTCCAGGGGGAAAACAAAAGTTTTCACCTTGATCGAACTTCTCATCGTGATTGCGATCATCGCCATTCTCGCGGCGATGCTGCTGCCTGCTTTGGGGAAGGCGCGCGAGAAGGCGAGAAGCATTGCCTGTGTCGGCAAACTGAAACAGATCGGCATGGCGGCGCAGATGTATTACAATGATTACAATGAATATATTCCACAGCCATCCCATAGGAAAAGAAAAAGTTGAAAGATGATGGTTCTGGATGC
>DXVA01000275.1 GCA_019408975.1 Lentisphaeria bacterium
ATGATGCGTGCGCCCCCCGCCGCCGTGTGCCTGTCGGCGAGACTGCGCTGCGGGGAGGAATCCATGCATTCTACTGTTTTTCAATCTTGACAGCTTGTGCTCCGTTGGAGACGACAGCGCCGCTCCGGACCGGTTTCCCGTCCAGACGGAGCTGATAACTTTTCTTTCCGGCGGAGTAATTCATCAGCAGTACCAGAAGATTTCCGTTTTCATCCGAGAGCACTTCATATTCATCACGGCTCCATCCGGGAAGGCTGATACGTCCCTCGACCACCTGATGTTTACGGAAGAACGGTTCGTGTTCCGACAGAATCCTGCTGACGGCGGCAATGGCGGAAAATGTCCGGGCATCCAGTGACGGGTAATGATAGATCAGAATCCCCGTATCGCTGTCCGCAGCGCGGCGCAGGAGAGTTGCTTCAGTGAGCGACGCGGGAAACGAGTGGTCCGTTACGGCATACGGACGAGCAATCGCGCCTAGCATATAACGGGTGTTTCCGATTGCTTTGCGTGTCCGTTCGATATCCGTCTTCGGACGCCCGTAACCGCAGATCGCACGGTCTATTTTTCCTTTGAGCATTTTCCAGTTCACGCCGTAAACCAGATTGGTGTCAGGATTTTCATAGCCGCTGTAAACCGAGAATGACGGTTTTGCGGAAAGTGCTTGCAGGGTGTCACGGAACATTCCGCTGATATCCGCCATTTTGCGGTTCATGTAAACAGTCCATTCCTTCAGATATTTTTTCCTGATTTTTTCCGGTGAAACCTCTTCCGCAATTCCCGCCGATCTGCGGAATCCGGCAAGACAGCGCGGGCAGAAGCAGGAAAGACAGGAGTTCATGACATGGGATTCATAATCCCAAATTACATTATCGGGTGAACCGAATCTCTTATACCAGTGCGGCATTTCCACTTTCATATATGCGGCAAACGCGGGGTTTTTCACTATGATGCCTGAACAGATCATGGACTTGACTTTTTTCCCGTTTGCATCAATCCGTTCGGTTCCCGGATGTTTTTTCAGAAACGGAAGCGGGGAAAAGTTCCAGTGCTCAAAGCCGATCATGGTAAAATACGGAAGCTGTCCGTTCGTCCGGAAATTCACTTCATTGACACCCATTTCCGCAAATTGGCGGGCAAAGATTTCTTGCAGTTTGCGGGAGTCCATATTACGCATCCAGCTGCACCACATTTGAATCTGCATGTCCTTGAGTCTCGCTCCGTTCAGTTTCGGATAAAGCCGGACGGCAACACGGCGCGGGACTTCCTAAATCGATGCTTTCCGGCTTCCCGCATGAAAATAGAATTCACCTGTTTCCGTTTTCGTGTGTTCCGGTGCACGGAAAACGAACGCGATCCATTCGTGCGAACTCAGATTCGGATTGTATTTCACCTGATTGGCAATCCTTACGGCATAACGGCGGAAGTTTCTCCCCCCGTGCTGCACTTTGCCCTCATCGGATATTGCGAGGTTCCATTTTTTATAATATCCGGAAGCACCTTCCGCGGCATACCCTTCCGGCAGGTCGAAATACATGGTATAATCATCCAGAACAAAACCTTTCACTCCGTGAGGACGGAACAGAATCTGCTGAATTCCGCCCCGGTTGACGCAGACCTCCTTTGCTTCCCAGTTCGGCCAGATCACGGAATCTTCCACCAGCAGCCGACATTTGAGGATATTGTTTTCCTGCTTGAATCCTGCGAGCGGTATTTCACTTCCGCCGACCGTGATACGGACATTCTTTTCAGGTGTTCCGCTGATTTCCACCATATTCATGCCATTGTTCAAGGGCGCCGCAGTTTTCACGATTTCTCCATTCAGGCGGAACTGTGCATTTTTTAGATTATGAGTCAGCATTGCCGCACGTGCCTGCATGGAATAAGCGGGAGAAAGAAAGAGACGGTTCAATGCCGGATCGAATGTGCTCCAGCGGAATGAAAAAGTACCATTCCGGTTCAAATGGAAATCCGCTTCTTTTCCGTCGGAAAAAGTTTTCCGGACGGGCGATGAGGGAAACTCCACGGACGTTTCGACTCTTGCCGGAGAGTGGAACGTGAGCTTGTTACGCCCCGGCAGGAAAGCCGGAAGGGCAGCCAGGGAAAAAGGAACGGACTGTTCCGTAAAAACGAGTCTGCCGAGCGGGCAGTTATGAAAACTTTTCTCGCAAATCTGCCAGGCGCTTTTTTCATTCCTGCTCTGTTCGATGCGTCCTGCCATGATTTCCCAATTCTGATTTTCTCCGGGGACAACTCCCAGCGATGCAAACGGGATCGCCATCTCCACGTTCCAGAAGCCGTTGCCGCGCGAAACTGCGGCCTTTGCCCCTCCGGACCATTTCATATCGCGCGTTTCCCAGAAATCGGGTGCGGAACATCTGGAATCCAGAATGGCGCCGTTCGGATTTATGACGAAATCATAGGCAACGGACGAGTCTGCCGACGGTTTGAGGAGAAGCAGTACACAGTCATCCCTGTAAATCGCCGGATCGTCATTTTTCTTTACTTTGTCTTTGAACTCGTGAAGGCGGTTTTCAAGAGGATTCAGGCAGCTTTCCCTGCAATGGAATGCGACATACAGGTATTCGTTGTCATACGCGAAACGGATTGAGGTCTGTTCTTTCGCAAAACGGTTTTGCATATTCAGAATGAAAGGTTCCGCTGCAACCGCATTCCGCCAGCAGGCGTCGTCCGGATTTCCGTCTATTTCCGGCGGTATGGCGGCCCTTGCGGCGCTCGTCAGTCCGTTGACGGGAAGAATCGCCGGTCTGTCTTTCTCAGGCAATTCGGAATGTGTGGATACGGCAAAGCGGTCCAGCCAGACTTGCGTTTTAGCATCGCAGTCGTATTGGACGGTCAACGCCGGATACCCTGCCCGCGGATCGACGGGACCGATCCGGAGCCATTCCCAGGTGCCCGATGCCCGAAAGACGCCGTGTGCGACACGCTGGAATCCATTGTTCAAGATTACGGTGAGAGGCGCGGCGGTATCCTTTTTCAGGCGCAGGTAAAAATAAACATTCCTGCCGGTCGCAGGAACTGGAATCTGCACGGCTTTATACCAGCGTTTGCCCCAGACCGCCATTCCGCCGGACGCATCTTTCAACTTGACTTTTTTTCCGGGGTTCACCGGATAATCCTCCGCTTCAAAGTCCGCCTGTTTTACTTCGACATCTTTCAGTGCCGGTAAAGGTTCCTCCGTAATTTTGAATGCGCGCAGACGGAATTTTGCGCTGCCGTCAACCAGAGAATAAATGAACAGTCTCATGTCTGCCTGCGGGCTGAAAGCGGAAAATGAGATTTTTTTCCAGATGCCTTCCCGCAGAGGGATTGCCGGAGAATAGGAGCGATTGGAGGCACTTTGGAGATAATACTGGAGCCTTCCGCCACCTTCCGCCTCGAATTCGATTCTTACACGGGTTCCGGCTTTGCATCTGACGGGGAGCAGGACTCCGCCCAGTTTTACATTCGGTTGAACCTCAAGGATGCCGTTTTCAAATGCCGCCGAACTTTTAACGGCAGTTTTCTTCTCCGGCAGAATCGAATTTTCCTTGCCGGACAGCAGAAAGGTTCCGCAGAGAAGCAGGGTGCAGAGTATGGAATGCTGTGAAATCATAGCGTAATCCTTCTTTTTTGTAAACGCGTGGAATATATTTTCCGGTTATTGGAATACATGCGGTTCTGTGCATGCGGTCCATAATGGTGTTGGGTCGGTCAGTTGACGATTGAACCATGGTGCGGTAATGCAGCGTTTCTGCGCCAGAGAACTGGTGACGTTCTGCACGTGCCCGTCAAGTTGGACCGTGTTCGCACGCCGCCGGTGCCTGTAATGCCATGGATAGCCCTTATTGAATGTGTGTCCCCAGGGACTGACCCAGGAACCGAAAAAATTGTGGTATCCGTATTTCTTGTATGTATAACCGTCTGGCCCTGAATCGGCAAAGACTGTCGTTCTTGACGGATATTTCAAATAGGTGGAACTTAATCTGATCATCGTCCGTGTTTGATATCCGAAGATATGAGCCAGAAGCCCGTAATTCAAATTTGAGCTGTCGAAGCTCCAGACATCTATCGATGGACATCTGGTAATTTTCCTGTTAATTGTTTTATCCGATTCCATCTGTTCAAACCATGAATATTTTTTCCCGTTTCCACCGAAATAGTTTCCTCCCGAAAGACACCATTCCTGTGAATAGGTGGTATAAGACATGAAAGCCAATCCCAGTTGTTTCAAATTGTTTTTACAGGCAATGTCACGTGCTTTTTCCCTTGCCGCTCCCAGCGCCGGCAGAAGCATTCCTGCAAGAATGGCGATGATCGCAATTACGATTAGGAGTTCTATCAGTGTGAAAATCCGTATTTTCACCTTGCGAAGCAAGAATACCGGGCAGGGAACACGGAAGGAAGAAGTAGAAAAACATTGGAACAATCGAACATTAAAACAATGGAACAATCGAATGAAGAATGAAAAAGCCGGGGCAGGCGTGACAGGATCAGACTTTATATGGCTAGCCGGGTCGGGAGCGAATTGACTGTGCTCTGCCTTGCTGCAACCGGAACAACACGCCTTTTGGGAACTTTTCCTCATTAATAATTTAATCAGTGTGAATCTGCTCCTCATTTGAAAATCCTTTCTCCTTGTTTCCTGTTTTAAATATCATAATCATAATCCATGAAAGGCTGAAACATCTGCGAACTTTCCTGTCTCCCGTTTAAAATACTGACCAGCTTTTTCATTGCCGTATTGCCCATTTCGTAGAAAGGGATCACGATCTTGGCATAATAATAAAACGGATACTGGGAAACGGTATTGCTTGAAAAACCGACTGCATGTATCTGTTTTCCGACCTCCATTCCACGCCGGATCAGGTCATTCATCACCGCATTCGCCATGAAGAACGAGGTAAAAAAGATTCCATGGGGTTTTCTGCTCCGCTTTACCGCCTTTTCATAAAAATCATTCAGCAGTTTGCGGGAACGTTTTTCATACTGCCGGTAATTTTCCCCGACACGCAGAAAATCGAAACTGTATCCCGGCTGGCCTTCTCCGCCCAGCGCATCCGCGAATCCTTTGCGGCGCAGGCGGCTGTAGCGGTCCGGAGATGTGTAAACAATGGAAAATTCCCGGCAGGAGAGCCCTTTCAGATATTCAGCCGCAAGCCGTCCGCCATATTCCTCGTCGATGTTCAGCATGACCATATCGGGCACGATTCCGCTGAAATCAGCACTCCATGTATTCATAAAAATCATTTTTCCGCCGCTTGCAAGATAAGCCTCGCACCCGCGTTGCAGCTCCTCACGGTTCATCCGTCCATGCAGATAGAAAATCACTCCTGTATTTTTCTCATGACGGCTTTGCTCCAGAAAAGAGATATAATCAGTTTCACGGGAGTAATAATGATAGATCAGCGGATAGCCCAGTTTCAGGGATGCATCGGAAATTCCCATGGACATCTGGATAATCTCCGGAGACGCCCAGGCAGGCATCAGTACACGTACCGCAGGCATCTGACCCCGGCGCAGAAATGCCGCCTGAAGATTGCGGGTATATCCCATTTCCAGTGCGGCTTTCCGGATCAGGGTGCGGGATTTTTCCGAGATACGGTCATAAGGATCTTTTTCCGGTTGCAGGGCACGTGAGACCACCGCTACGGAAAAGCCTGTCTTGTTTGCTATGTCGATCAATCTGACCATGGAGTTCCGTCTCTCATATTTTTGATAGAACAAACGTTCGTTCTAGTTTTTATTATACTGAAATAAATGAATTTGTCAAGAGGTGTTTCATTTATTTTTCTGATTTTTTTTATATTTTTTATATCTTACAGTTCAGGCGTGAAGGCAGAACGCGGTGCTGGTTCAGCAGATCGGTTCATCCTGCCGGTGAAACGGCGCATTTCACATTCG
>DXVA01000276.1 GCA_019408975.1 Lentisphaeria bacterium
GCGTCCTTTCGGATTGCTCTTCACGTCATTGCCGTAAAGGAAAATGTCTTTCCCTTTTACGTCGATCCGGTGTTCCCACCTTTTGAGTCCTTCCGTTGTGAAGCCCGCCTTGCGCAGAGCCTGCGTATCTCCGATGTAAATTGCCGGTTTCGCCGGATTTTTCGCATTTTCCTTTACCACCGGCAGCGATACTCCCGTCGCCTGGCGGATGCTGTTTCTCAATACTTCCGCCGCCGTCAGCAGAAAACGGTCCATCGCCTTGTTCCCTGTTGACTCCGGTACTGCGATCTGATAATTGCTCCCGGCATTCTTCTCCGCGATGGTCAGGTCTGCGGCATGGCAGAATGTTCCTGCCAGCAAAATACTCGATATCAATCCGAGAAAGATTTTCTTCATTTTTTCCCTTTCTTTTAATATTTACCAGTTGTTGTAAATACAGTTTGATTCAAAGTCAAACGGAGCCCAGAAAACCGATTTGAAAGCTCTGTTTCCGTTGGCTTCGTCTGGAACCCGGTTTCTTTTCCGGCATTCCACATGAAAATCCAGAAATGCAATATTTGCCGAATCGTTGTGCGGAAATTCCATTGGCGCCGTTGCCGTCGGTCTGGTTTTTCTGGAACAGTAAAAATTGATGATACCGTTATCCATATCTGTACATTCGGCAATCATGATGCTTTTTGATGGCATTTTAGCCTGCGTTATTTTGCAGATTCGATTTCCGGAATCCCAGCGGATGCCTTCATTGATGCCCCATCCCCACGATTTTCCTCCCGAGGCCATTTCTGTCGGCGGTTTGCGTGACGGGCATGCAAATTTACTTTTATACATTTTTCTCCCCCCGTCATAGTTACGGTATCCCCCGAGCGGGACTCCTACCGGAGCTTTTACATTCAGGTAAGCAGAAATCAATCCGTATTCACTTTCCAGATACCACGAGCTTCCGTTTGGCGACAAACCGTAACTGCCTTTCCAGTTTCCTGTGTCAAGACGTTCATATCCTGCCCAGTAAGGCGGCGGATATTCGGAATTGTCGCCGCTGTAAAGCAGAAATCCCTTTGCGATGCCTGCCGCATTATTGGTACAGGCAATGCGTCTTGCTGTTTCACGTGCCTGATTCAACGCCGGCAGAAGGAGCCCTGCCAGAATTGCGATGATTGAAATTACGATAAGCAGTTCTATTAATGTGAATAACTCCATTCTCCGGATTTTCATTTAGCCTCCATTATTTTATAGTTGAATGCTGAAAAAATATTTTTATTGTTTCTGGTGATTTTCGTTGAGTTCCGTTCCACTACCTGGTAGGGGGTTGCTACAACGGGGACTTCTGCGTCTTCCGCCTGGAACCATGCGCCGGCGGAAGCCAGCAATTCCACGGACGCCTTGCCGATTCCCAGGTAATTCAGGTCAATTGTAGAAAGGGAAGGCTCCAGCAAAGTCGCACCCGGATAACCGCAGTAGCCCATGACCGAGATATCTTCTGGAATTCGTATTCCTTTCTCCTGCAGGTAAGCCATGACTTCTATTGCGTAAAAATCCGAAAAACAGAAGATCGCCGTGGGCGGTTCCCCGTCTTCCAGTATCCTGTCCACCGCATTTCTGATCGAATCCCTGTTGAGAATGGCAGAATAGGCCAGACAGCCTTCGGAATGCAGTCCGGCAGATTCAAAAAGAGCAGGAAGTTCCGCGACACTCCAGCCGCGGATATCATGACCGCTCATGCTGATGATTTTTACTTTTCTGTGTCCCTTTTTCGCGAGATACTGCAAACCGCTTTTCCATGCATGGCGCGCATCCACATACAGCAGCCCGAACCCGCTGGAACGGTCTTTGTATTCACCGTGGACAATAATCACGGGCAGTCCCAGCTTTTTCAGAAGCAGAACCTCCGGGTCATCCGTCATTACGCTGCTTGTAACCAGAAGAACGCCGTAAGGCTTTTTTTCCTGCAGGAGTTTCAAAGCCTTTTCCGGCTTGAGTTTGCGCAGATATTCAATGAAACAGAGCTCCGTTCTGAATCCCTGTTCCGTGGCGGCGGCTTCGATCCCCGGCAGAATATAATTCTGCGGAAGTTCCATTCCGCTTTTCCTGGTGATTCCGACCAGAATCAGATTGGAATGCTGTCCCGCGCTGATGAACGTTCCTTTTCCCGGGACACGCACTACAAGACCGTCCGTTTCCAGCTTTTCCAAGGCGGAGCGCAGAGTCACCTTGCCCACGCCGAGCATCCGGCAGAAATCTATTTCTCTGGGCAGTCTGCTCTCCGGCTCATATCTGCCGGAAAGAATCTCCTGACGCAGCGTCTGGTAAAGATTGTCTTTTTTTAATGTATAAGGTTCCATCATTTTTTTTGTCCGATTCTATCTGATACTATTTAATTATATGCGATACTATGCATATTGTCAACCCCCTGTTTCAGAAAAAAAGACGTTTTTTTGTTATTGATCTGGCTTTTCGACGCTCCACTGCTTGCGGCGGAGTAATTCATCAGGATATCCGGCAGCTTGAAATATAATTCGATGCAGGCGTTTTGCATCTGCCGCGAAGGCTGACCGTGGAAAATGAGCTGCGCTGTGATTCTTCAGTAAAAAAGTGTCCAGAGTATATTTTTTTCGGAAAAAATAATTAGGATGACTTGAAAAAACGAACAAATGGATTAGTTTAGGGTCTAAAATATTTAAAACGTTAATTTTTTAATTTTATAAGGAGATATCAAAGGCAAAGTAAATGATAAAAGGAGACTTACAGCATAACTGGGAACTGCTGTTCCGGAATACGGACCTGCTGCGTGACCTGATTGATAAATACTATCCGTTCAAGACAAAAAATCAGATCACGGTGGCACAGATCAAGATGCTTGTCTGCATCATGCGGCACGAGCCGGGTGGGGTGATGCTTAAAGATGTTGCAAACGAGCTGGAGCTGACTCCGGGGGCTGTCTCCCAGATGGTTGAACATCTGGTTCGGATGGAGTTGCTGGAACGCTGTGCATCGGAGACTGACCGGCGTGCCGTCTGCATAAAATTGAGTCGGAAAGGGAAAAGTATCCGCGCATTTCATGAAGATTTCTTCAACAGAGTCTTCAGCGATTTCATGAAAACGGTGCCGGAGGAGAAACAGAAAATATTTGCTGAAGTCATGCAGAAGATGCATGATTATCTTGAACGTGAAAAACAGAAACAAGTCGGAGCTTAATTCTATGAAAAAACTTATACTTATGATTGCCGCACTCAGTCTGCTCTCTCCTGTCTATGCCCAGGGAAAGGGCGGAGGACAGGTGAAACAGAAGGTGAAAGTCGGCAAAGTTTTCAAGGCGCAGAATATTGAATCACGCAAAGTGGTCGGTTTTGCCAAGGACATATCCCGCGTGGATCTTACGACGCGAATTTCGGCGGACCTCATCAAAGTCGGATTCCACGACGGCGATCTTGTGAAGCAGGGGCAGATGCTCTATCAGTTCGATGATATCCGCTATGCCGCGGCGGTCAAGAACGCGGAGGCGAAACTCGCCGAAGTCAAGGCGCGCCTTATTTATGCGGAAAGCAATTACAAGCGGACCAATGAACTTTATGTGAAAAATGCGGCTTCCAAGGATTCCATGGAGACAACCAGGAGCACACTGGATGCATGCCAGGCGGAACTTCTTGCCGCGGAAGCGAGTCTCGTCACCGCACGGGACGATCTGAAGCATACCAGGATTTATGCCCCGATCAGCGGCAGGATAGGAGCCACCAATTATACCGTCGGAAACTATCTGACGCCTTCCTCGGGCGTACTTGCCACGATCATCCAGAGCCAGCCGATCCGTGTAGTCTTTTCCATGAGCAACCGTGATTATGCCAATATGTTCGGAGGCAGGGAGGATCATCTGAAGAAAGAGGCGCTGATCCGTGTCCGCCTTGCGAACGGCGATTACTATGATGAGAACGGAACCGTCGAGTTCATCAACAACGAGGCGAATCTGAAAACCGACACGATTCAGGTTTACAGCCGTTTCGAGAATAAAGCCGGCAGGCTGATCCCGAATAACGCCGTGACGGTCGAACTTTCCCATAAGATCGGCAAACCGGTTGCCGCAGTCCTGCCTTCCGCCGTCATGCATGACACCGACAGCGCTTATGTGTATGTCGTCAAGGACAACAAGATTGAGCGGCGCAATGTGGAGCTCGGCAGGTCTACGGGGGCGACTCAGCTGATTACCAAGGGGCTTTCCGAAGGCGAGCTCGTCGTGACGGATGGAACGCATAAGGTGCTGCCGGGATCGGAGATTATTCCCGATTACGGCGCCGATAAGGTCAAGAATGACGGGGTGAAGTAATGTTTTCACGGATTTTTATTGAAAGGCCGCGTTTTGCCATCGTCATCAGCGTGGTGATGGTTCTTGCGGGAATCCTGTGTATCAACAAACTGCCGGTAGCAGAATATCCGGAAA
Organism: Lentisphaeria bacterium; assembly: GCA_019408975.1. Taxonomy (GTDB): domain Bacteria; phylum Verrucomicrobiota; class Lentisphaeria; order Victivallales; family UBA1829; genus UBA11452. The sequence goes on from DXVA01000276.1 coordinate 4,430, forward strand.
TCGCGCCGCCGTCCATTGTCGTCAGCGCGACTTATACCGGGGCGAGTGCGCAGGTTGTCGCGGATACCGTGGCGCTGCCGATTGAGGACCAGATCAATGGCGTCGAGGACCTGCTGTATTACTCCTCGACCTCCGACAACAGCGGCAACTATCAGTGCACGATTACCTTCAAGACCGGCATCGACTCGGATATTGCAATGGTCAACGTGCAGAATGCAATCAAGCGTGCCGAGCCGAAACTGCCGGAAGACGTCACGAAAGTCGGCATCACGGTGCAGAAGCGTTCAAGCGATATTCTGCTTTTCGTCGCGTTCCTGACGGACGGCAAGAGCATGGATACGCTCAGCCTCAATACCTATATCAAGACGACGGTCGTCGATCCCGTCGGCCGTATCGACGGAGTATCCAGTGCGGAGCTGATGGCTGCCAAAGAGTATTCCATGAGAATCTGGCTGGACCCCCTGCGCATGTCCGCGCTGGGAATTTCCACGACGGATATTGCCAATGCGGTTGCTGGACAGAACATTCAGGCAGCCGCCGGAACGGTCGGTTCGGAAAACAGCAATCAGTTCATCCAGTATAAGATCAATGTCCAGGGGCGTCTGAAAACGGTGGATGAATTCAACGAGATTGTGGTCCGCAACGCCGGAAACGGGGATGTTGTTACTTTGGCGGACATTGCGCGCGTGGAACTCGGTTCCAAGGAGTATTCCGGAATTGCCACATTCAACGGTGAGGAATCCGTGGCGCTGGCTGTTTACCGCAATACGGACTCCAACGCTCTGGAGACGGTAAAAGCAGTCAAGGCGGAAATCGAGAAGATCGCCAAGCGTTTTCCCGCCGGCGTTACCTATGAGATTGCATATGACCCGACGGAATTCATTACCGTTACCCTTGAAGAAATCGTCATGACGATTATTGTGGCTTTGCTGCTGGTCGTGCTGATTACCTACCTGTTCCTTCAGGACTGGCGTGCGACGCTGATTCCGTCCGTTGCAATTCCCGTGGCTCTGATCGGAACCTTTCCCTTCATGCTGGCAATCGGCTACAGCATCAATGTGCTGACGATGTTCGGGTTGATTCTGGTGATCGGATCGCTCTGCGACGATGCGATTGTTGTGGTTGAGAACGCACAGGCGCTGATGGAGCGTGAGGGACTTTCTCCGAAAGAGGCGGCGATCAAGTCCATGCAGCAGATCACCGGAGCGATTATCGCGACGACGCTTGTCACCGTCGCATGTTATGCGCCTCTGGCGTTCTACGGGGGCATGGTCGGCAATATCTATATGCAGTTTGCCGTAACGATGTGTATTTCGCTCTGCCTCTCCACGGTGGTGGCGATGACATTGAGCCCGGCGCTTTGCGCGTGCATCCTGCGGAAACCGGCGGAGCATCCTCCGCTGATTTTCAAACCGTTCAATACTGTGCTTGACGCCTCCCGTAAAATTTATCTTTTCGGAGTAAAACTTCTGGT
>DXVA01000277.1 GCA_019408975.1 Lentisphaeria bacterium
CCGTTCGGGGTTTCTATATCCCCGTTCGGGGTTTCTATATCCCCGTTCGGGGTTTTCCGGGGTCTGCCACCAAGCTTGCCATATTGCCCGCCCATGAAACCATTGGCTTTATTCTTCTCGCACATTGCAAAATATTTCTCCGCGTCGGCTCGTAAAGCATCCTCAAATGATTGCCAAGCGACTCTCTTAAATCCTTCAAAACGGGGACTTTCCCCGCTTTTGGAAAAATTTAGCATCGCCATAACCATCTCCCGGAAATCAGAATCGCTGACAGCCTGCAAGCTTTCCAGCCAGGAGTAACGAACAACAAACGAATCTTTACAATATTTACCAGTCAGCATATCCAAACCCCCTTTCGTATTTTAGAACTGATTCCCGGGGCGCGTTTTGTGTTCGGGACACTTTTTTTTCTGACGGACGTCTTAGGTGTTTTTTTTGATTTTTTATTCATTTCTGATCCCTCGCCTGTAAAACCTCATGAATCCTTTTAAGCTCCTCCAAAATCTCGGAAAGAACTTTGCAAACATCCGCAATATTCATGGATTCGACAATCTTCATCTCATTCAAACACATTTTTTCGTTGACAATTTCATAAAGTTCGGACTCGCGCTCGGCAGCAACGGCGGCACGAAAGTTAACATTTAAAAGTTCATCCATTGCTAATTTCTCCTGCAAGTAATTCTCGGACACTGGCGGGATCGACACGAACAACGCGCGGTCCGATTTTTGAAGCTCGAAGAATGCCGGACTTGATATGTCGGTCCAACGTCGGCAGGCTGACAGAAAGCAGAGCTGCAGCTTGCCGACGGGTTAGCGGACGCTCCATTTGTTTTTCTGACTTTTCTGCATTCAGCATGGAAAGCAGTCCTTGCGGCGTGAGTTCTGGAAAAAATGGTTGAAGCATTCCGCAAGCAGCGGCAAGGATGGGGGGGGTGATTGGATTTTTCATTTTCTTTTCCTTCGTTTAACGTCGCGAGTTCATCTCGCAACGCTAAACTCGGATTGTCAACTAAGTGAAGCAAAAATAGACATCAAAACCAGTAATTTTTTATTAAAAACTATCCAGTTTAGGCAAAATTTTCTTAAAGCGGGACAAGAAAAACTGCTTTTTGAAAGAAAAATCGTGATTCTTTGGGACAAAAAATGAGCGTGGACAGGTCAAAAAATGGGACAAGAAAAAAACTATCAAGAAAAAATCTTGATTTTTTTCCGGCGGGCTTTTTCCCTGTCCCGTTTTTAAGGGGTTTTAGCCTCAAATTTTGTCCCAGTTTTGTAGGATTTTTCGTATGCAATTAATCGGCAGGGTATCTGCAAGCCTGTGCAGCTCTGCCCGCTCCGGTTCAGTTTCCACGTTTTTCGCTTCGATTACGTCAGGGGCTGCCATTGGCAGTTGGAGCACGTTTGCATATCGGCGGGCGGCATCATCCGAAATCCGGGTATAGTGTTCTGTCATGGAGGGGTTGGCATGTCCGGCGTTCTTCTGAATGACGGCTTGCGGCGTTCCCTTTTCGGCGTTATGGGAAATATAGCTGTATCGCAAGGAATGAAAGCCAACTTCCACAACGGCGCGTTTCCCGGTCTTCTTCGGTTTCCCGGTCTTGGTATCAAGAACAGGATTCCCTCTTTCATCTAATAGTGTTTTTATCCCCGTTCCATCTTTATGTGTCTTGATTCCGCATCTTTGAAAATGATCTATAACAATACCATTCAGATTGGCATCTGCGCCCCTGTCGTAATCCGCGCCGAATCGCGGCAATACATACCCCTTGCGGCAATGATCGGGGATTTCTGCCAGCATCCGGTAAAGAAAAGCGGGAATCCCGATTTTTACCACGGCTTCTTTCTTGTCCTTGCGTGTATGCTTTGTTTTCCGTGGTATCCGCTCAATCACGCCCCGCACTAAATCAACTTCACGCCAAAGCAAAGTGCAGCAATCCCCGAAACGCAAGCCGGTAAAATATCCCAGCGCAATTAAAAGCCGTAATTCCCCTTCCGCATTCTGAATCAGGGCGGCGATCTGTTCCATGGAAAGCGGGGCGCGGCTATTGCTCACCTGCTCTTTCCTGTTGATTTTCAAGAAAGGATTCTTGCAAAGGATCTTTTCATCATCGAGCAGGACGGAATAAAACATCTTGAAAAACTGAATGACTTTGTTAAAGGTTCCCGGCGATATTTTCAATGATTCCAGATAACAGGTATATTCCCCGGCGATTTCCGGAGTAACGCCGCTCAACAGCAAAATTTCAGGGTGTTTATCGTGCATCCATCCTGAAAACTGTCGGTAATACCCTGCATAATTCCCCGGCGTGGAATGGCGCGGTATTTCATCCGCCGGAAAACGCTTGCAGCTTGCGGGGCGGTTCTGGCATGTCATAAACAAGTCCCATCCACGCAGCAGGGAAGCTTTAGAGTTAACAAGAAGCGATTGCGCCTGTTCTGCGGATTCCTCCGCGCCCTGAATCGCGCTCTGTAATATCCGCATCTGTTCTGCTCTGTTCGTTTCCCTCAAGGGATGTAAGAGACGGGCGGCGGCTTTCTTTGCTTCCGAAGCCGTCGTAATTGGTTTTCCATCCAGTCCCAATAGTCGGACGCGGCAATCCTTCCCGTTTACGGTATAGCGAAGGTAATAAAGCCTCTTCTTTCCGGCTACATATAATCTTCCCTCTGTTGTTCGCCCCATTGCAAAAACCTCATGTTATCGTGTGATAGCTTATGATAGCTTATTTCCTAAAATATCACGTCAAAATCAAAATTCAAGGATATTTCCCGGATAAAAATTTAAATTTTGAGTGTAATACAGCAGTCTGTAAATCTGCTGTCGCTGACTTCGATGGTTCGAATCCATCCCCCACCACCAATTTGATTATCAAGACTTGTATGCGACAATGCAAGTCTTTTTTTGTTTTCACTTCATCATCCGCTCAAGGCACCGTTGCTTTTTTACCGGCTCATTCAAATAGACAGGAGTTCAGGATTGCCGAGGCAAAAACGATAAGGCAAATTATCCCAAGCGCTTTCATACATCCGCTGGTTTTCGGTTTCTTTTTTTCTATATCTATGATTTCGGCAGATATCTCATTTTCAGGTTCCTGCTCCTGAATTGTGATTTCAGTATGCCTGCCGTTTTCCGTCTTCCGCCTTAAAATCCTGATTTTCATGCTTGCCTTTTCTCCTCCGCTTCACGAACGACGGCTTTCCATAAGTCACACCTGATTTCTGCCGGCAGTATCTCTTTGCTTTCTTTGAAATATATCACTCCGACTCCATAATTCAAAACATTTTGCCTGAATCTTCCGTTCCGGCTGTGCCGTTTCCCATGTATCTCCTTGTGCAATGGGAAAAATCCCCGGAAGGAAAAACAGGATTCATGATTGACTTTTGCTTTCCGGCATGTATCTTACCTCGTTTTGCTTTATTCTAAAATAAGGAGATTTGCAGAAGCAGAAGACTGTTTTTGATTTTCTACACATTATAAATATTGACCGTTGAACGTCGAGCCTTGAACTACCACTTCAAATAAATGACGTTACACAACCGAAAAACGGATGCGCTGATGTTTTTAGCGTATTCCGGTCCTTTATGGGTTGTGTAACGCTGTGGTAGGCGGAAGGCTCGCATAATTTGACCGGGGTACGCTTTTTTTTACGGGCGGCTCCGGCATAAGGAGAGCCGTAATGCACAAACGACGATTGGAATATCTGACATCATTCCGCCCCTGTTTCAATTTTGATAAAATGCGGAGCAACGGTAGTTCAATACTGATCTTCTGTCTGATACTGGGAACAGCCGGCGGATTTCTTTTTTCCGCACTCCGAACTCAAAACCAAAAGGAGATGGACCCCGGCTCTCTGTTAAGACGGAAAATTCAGCTTTGCGATGAATTCTGCGGGGCAGCGGAAAGAGGAGATCTGAAGGAAATCATTCGCCTAGTAAACAATGAGCGAATTTCCCCGAATCAGCCGAGAACGCCTCTCACACACGAAACGCCACTGGCGCTGGCACTGAAAAACAGACATTGGAATATCGTCCGTTACCTTCTTTCCAAAAGAGCCTCGCCGGATATCGGACGGTGCAACGGATTCACACTACTGGAATATGCGATTCTGCATGAGAACAACGACCTCGCGGCATTGTTCGTAAAGCACGGGGCAAATGTCAATCAGGCTGATCGTTCCGGTAATCCCATGCTGTTTACAGCGATCAGAAGGAAAAATCATACGGCACTGCATATTCTCCTGAAAGCAAAAGCCGATCCGAACAGAAAAGGGCGGGGAAAGCGCACTGCATTGCACGAAGCCGTCCTGCACAATGATATTCGCGCCGCAGTTCTTCTGTTAAATCATCATGCGGAAGTCAATGCGCAGGATTGCCTGCTGGAAACGCCGCTCCATCTCGCCGTCCGCTGCGGCAACACGGAAATCATGAAGCTGCTTCTTGAATGCGGCGCAGACCCGATGACAAAAAATGCGGCAGGCAAAGCAGCTGTTGAAAAGACGGAAAGTCCCTGCGGCAGAAATGCGGCGGCACGTTTAACCGCCGTATTCCCGGACAACCGTGTTCATTTTCCACCGGCGGCAAAAGAACCATGATTTTTCCATTGCCGCTTGACGTGCTCCTTAAGAGGACGTATATTCCGCAAACAGGATAAGGGAGACATGAATTCGATTCAACTGGAATATTTTCTCAATGTCGCAAAATGCGGAAGCTTTACCGTGGCGGCGAAAAAGCTTTTTGTCTCGCAACCGGCGCTCAGCAAACAGGTCAGGCAGCTGGAGGAAGAACTCGGGACACTGCTTTTCGTCCGGCTTCCCAACGGCGTCAACCTGACTCCGGAAGGCAAAAAACTGCTGGTACAGTCCGAGGACATCGTCCGGCGAATCAAAAACATCCCCTCCGTCCTCAACGATCTTCACCATACCGTATCCGGCGAGTTGAATATCGTCTGCGGTTCCTTTCTTTCACGGAAGCTCATGCCCGACCTGCTGAAACGTCTGCTGCAGCGTTATCCGGGAATCTGTCCGCGCATCCGTGAAATGAGGACAACGCTTCAGCCGGGGCTTCTTCTGAACGGATCGGCGGATATCGGGATCGGCAACACTTTTCAGAATGAAAAACGCCTTTCCTACCATCCGATCTTTCAGTCGGATTTTGTCCTGATCCGTTCCGCCCGTTCAAAGACAGCCGCCGGAAAACGGTTCTCGAAACGCGAATTGTCCGCCCTGCCCCTGATCACCTATCCCAAGGGGACAATTCTCTATGAAGCTGTCAAAAGGGCGCTCCATCCGTATCCGCTCAATGTTTTCATGGACTCCCAGTCTTCCGAAACAATTCTTGAACTGGTCAAGGAGAACTTCGGAATCGCCTTTGTCCCCGATTATCTGATCGAACCGGAAAAACGCTCCGGCATTCTCGTCGGCGGGTTCGATCCCGACGTCAAACTGACCGTGAGTTATCATTATTTTCCCGAACGCCCTCTCACGCCGCAGGCAAAAGCGTTCATCGCCGTAATTCATGAAAAATTCGGAATCGAAGACTGAAATTCCAATCCCCGGATGCACACGGCTATAATCCACGGTTATAGGCGGTATGAGAAAACGGTATTTGAGTTTATCCGCTCCTCTGAATATATTTCTGTGTCCCGGAAATCATAAACAAAGGAAAGAGCCCATCGGCATGAATGCAATCAACGCTCCGCTGACGGTCAATTGGAAGAAAAATCTGTTTTTCGTATGGATCTCGCAGTTTCTGGCAATGATCGGGTTCGGCTGCTGTATGCCGTTCATCCCGCTTTATCTGCGGGAGCATTTTCACATTGTGGACAATCAGCTCCGGGGATTTTACGTTTCCCTTTTTTATCTGGCGGGAATTACAAGCTTCTGCATCGCTACAACCG
>DXVA01000278.1:0-366 GCA_019408975.1 Lentisphaeria bacterium
CCTTTTCCGCATAGGCAAGCATGACCGCAGGGTCCATGATTCCGTAAGGGGAATTCTCCAGCGCGTAAGCCGTCAGGAAAACCAGACTGCTGCCTTCGTCTGCGGCAAAATCGTAAAATGCTTTTTCCGCCGCCTGCCTGTAAGTCTGCATATCTCCCTGATTCAAAAGGATATCGAGCTGCATCATGCAGAGCCTGGAATCCTGCGGGTTCCTAGCGCAGATCTCCCGGATGAACTTGACGGCTTCCTGCGGCTGTCCTTTGCTGTTGAAAGCAAACAGTTTTGCCTGAATCGCGATCTTGTCGTCCGGTGCAATCCTGAGAATCCTGTCGGCGGAATTGGAGATGACGTCGGGCAGTCCCGCCT
>DXVA01000278.1:376-5891 GCA_019408975.1 Lentisphaeria bacterium
TCCCGCCTGAATCGCCATCTGGAGTTCCTGCCGGACCGCCTCAATCTGCTTCTGCCGGGATGCGGAAAAAGTGCCGCTGACGACTTTCCGGATTACGGACTCCAGCTCCGTCGGATGCCCTGACCAGACGACTTTGCCGTCCTGTGAAAGAACCGCATAGGGAAAAAGCGATTCCGTTTCGGCAAAACGGATACGGCTTTTCAGGTTGTTGTCCGCCGCCACCGGAATTTGGAATGGGCCATTGTCACGCACAACGGCGTCCGTGGTCTTCACCGGATTGATCGCGACCGCCGCAATCGTCAGATCCGGATTTTCCGCATGCATGGCTTCCAGCATCCGGAGGGTATTGACAGCATCTTCGGATGTAATATCCAGCAGGACGACAACCGCCAGTCCCTGTGCGGGAAGCGTCACCGGTTTTGTGTACCACTTTACAGCATCAATTGCAGGCATCGGCTTGCCCGCATCGATTGCGCCCAGTGAAAAAGTGCAGAATACTGCCGAGGAAAGCAGCCCGAAGATGAAGCGTCTCATAAATTCCCCCTGACGGTCAGAAAGCGACCGGTTCCCATTGTGTATTTTTCGCGGCACGATACATGGCTTCCATGACGACGCTGCGCTGCGCCGCCTCCCGCGCGGAAACAAGCTTGGCTTTTCCGCCTGTGAGCGCATCAAGAAACAGGACAAACGCATGCGGCCATGCATCCGGCAGAATCGTCCAGGGGTCTTTGCCGTCAGCACCGGTCACATGATTGCTTTTGAAGAAAAGCTGTCCGTTGACGACGGAGGCATGGCCTTCCGTTCCGCTGATTTCGCAGGTAACTGGATTTGCCAGATCGACCCAGCCGCCGGCAAGCGTTCCGACCGCGCCGCAGGGAAAATGAAGCAGTCCTTCGCCGGATTCGTCACAGTCCGCGCCGTAGCGTCCCGTCACCGTGCGTATATCGGCAGTCACCCTTTCCGGCACTCCCATGAACCACATCATGATGTCGAGCGAGTGTGTCCCAAGGTCTCCGAACGCGCCGCATCCGGCAATCGCCGGGTCAGCCATCCAGCGCCACTGGGTATCGAACCAGCCGCCGAGAGAGCCGCAATGACAGTTTGAATGGCGAATCCGTGTAATTTTGCCGAATGCGCCAGCCTCGATCTGCTGTTTCAGGAACAGGTGAACCGGATTGCCGCGCATGAAATAACCGGTTTGGAAAAGAACGCCCGCCTTTTCGATCGCGTCCGCCATTTCCAGTGCATCCTTTGCCGCAAAACCAAGCGGCTTTTCGACGAACATATGTTTTCCTGCTTCCGCGGCGCGAAGCACCAGCTCCTTGTGACGGTTGGTCTCCGCGCAGATGACGACAGCATCAATGGAGGGATCATTCCAGATTTCCGCGTCGGAATCATAGCCCTGCGTGTTTAAAATCTCCGCATTTTCACGCGCGCGCAAGGAATCATGATCCCAGACTCCCGCAACCTGGAGGTCTCCTCTCTCTTTCAGCGTTTTTACGAAATTCGGCGTATGGATGTGTGCACATCCGGCAATTGCGATCCGTTTCATCTGCTGTTTCCTTTTCTGGTTAAGAACCTGAATAGCGTCAGGCTTGACGGACGGGTCCCCTTCGACCTTTTACTGTTGATAAAAATATTTTAAAAGTTCAGGAAAAGACGGGGAAAGAAAAACTTTTTCCGAAAAGCCTCTTTCCCCCGTTTTCTTTTCCGGCAAGATTAAATTTCCCCGCGTTCCAGTTCAAATGCGCGGGCAGCGCGGAACATGCGATCCTCCGCAAGATCGGGCGCGATCAACTGAATGCCGACAGGCATTTTCGTATTTTCATCCAATCCCGCGGGAACACTGATGCCGCAGGTTCCGGCAAGATTCAGCGCGGTTGTGAAGACATCCGAAAGATACATCTGCATCGGATCGGACTTTTCTCCGAACTTGAACGCCGTCGCCGGTGTGACGGGCGTAAAGATCACGTCACACTGTTTGAACGCTTCCGTGAAGTCGCGGCGAATCAACGTGCGGACTTTCTGCGCGCGCACATAATAAGCGTCGTAGTAACCGCTGCTGAGCACATAGGTGCCGAGCATGATCCTGCGTGTCACCTCCGGTCCGAAACCTTCGCCGCGGGAATCCAGATACGTGGAAATCAGATCCGTCGCATTCTGGCTGCGGTATCCGTAACGGATGCCGTCGAAACGCGCCAGATTCGCACTGGCTTCGGCGGGGGCGATGATGTAATAGCACGCCATTGCATATTTTGTATGCGGAAGCGAGATATCCACAAACTCGGCGCCGAGTTTTTTCAGTTTTTCCTTTGCATCCGCACAGACTTTTTTCACGCCGTCGGAAATGCCTTCGACATTGAAATACTCCTCCGGAATGCCGATGCGCATACCTTTCAGAGTCGGTACTTTTTCAAATTCTTCGAGATCCTTCGCAAATCCGCCTTCCGGAACAGGAGCGGGAAGACTGGTCGTATCTTTCGGATCGGCTCCGCAGATCACATCCAGCATCGCCGCCGCATCGTAAACGCTTTTGCTCATGGGGCCGATCTGGTCCAGCGATGAAGCAAAGGCGACAAGCCCGAAACGGGAAACGCGCCCGTAGGTCGGTTTGACTCCGACAATGCCGCAGAATGCCGCGGGCTGACGGATCGAACCGCCTGTATCGGAACCGAGGGCGATCACGGTTTCCCCGGCAGCCACAGCCGCCGCGGAACCGCCGCTCGAACCGCCGGGAACACAGTCCGTATCAAGCGGATTCCTGGTCTTCTGATATGCGCTGTTTTCGCAGGAAGATCCCATTGCAAACTCATCCATATTGGCACGCCCCATCAGGACGAAACCGGCATTTTTGAGTTTGCCCGTGACCGTTGCATCATACGGGGAAACAAATCCCTTGAGAATTTTTGAGGCGCAGGTGCAGGGATATCCCTTCGCCGCGATATTGTCCTTGACCGTAACCGGAATTCCGTCGAACGGCCCAAGCGCCTTCCCTGCGGCACGGCGCCCGTCCGAGGCTTTCGCCTGTTCGAGCACCGCCTCTTTATTGAGTGAAAGAAGCGCCTGAACGGATGGTTCAACTTCGGCAATGCGCTCAAGATACGCCTGGCAGAGTTCCACGGATGTGACGACTCCGTCGCTCAGGAGTTTTGCAGCCTGCCGGAGTGTGAGATTCCTGACTTCCATTATGACATCTCCTCTCCCGGCAGAACCTGCGGGACTTTAATCAGTTCGCCGTCAACGGTATCGGGCGCGTTCGCAAGCATGGCGTCACGCCCGAGCGGCGTTCCCCGGACATCGTCGCGGAGGACATTCGAGCGGGGAACGGCGTGCGCCGTCGGCTCGATGCCCGTCACGTCGAGCTCGGAAAGCATCTCGACGTATCCGACGATGGATTCCATTTCCGACTGGAGCTTCTGAACGGAGCCGGGCTCGATGCGCAGGCGCGCAAGCGTCGCAATATGAGCCACATCAATCCCTTTTGACGAGTCGGACATGGATTATTTTCCCTTCTCAAGAGCCAGGGTCTTCGTCGTGATGTCGGCAACTTCCGCAGGACCGAAGAACTGGATCGGGCCGGGGTAGACATAGCAGGTCTCGACCGCCCATTTTTCACGGTTTTTCGCAAGCTCCCTGAAAGGTGCGCCGTCGAGCTCGACAAGAGCCTTTTTGATAACCGGCTTGTCTTCGCCGTGACGTCTTTCCATGTTCATCATGGCGGTCAGCGGAATCGCTCCGGCGATCCACTTGTCCGCGGGTTCCGTCAGATTGCGGACGGAGGACATGTAGCCGGTTTTTCCGGTGCTGATGATGGAAGCTGCATTGTAACCGAGGCTGTAACAGTAATCCGCGTCAAAGTTGGACGGCATGGAGCAACGTCCTTCATAGCCGAAGAAGTGTGTCTGCGCGGAGAACTTTCCGACATATTTGCCTTCCTTTTTCCATGCGGCAAGCTTGTTCTTCACAAGTTCGACAAGCAGTTTTTCCGTCTCAATGCGCGAAACCTGCACGTTTCCATGCGGGTCGCGGTCCATTGTGAGCTGCATCTTGATCTCCATCGGGAGGGTCGCAAAGACTGCGCCGGAGCCGGCGGAAAGCCTGGAGCTGATGAATGCCGCCTTTTCATCGTTGGAAGCGAGAGCGGCATATGCCTCACCTTCTTTTGCGAGCAGATCATTGAGTTCGGCGATCAGGCTCTTGAAGTCCGGAATGAACTCGATCAGGCCTTCCGGAATCAGCGCCACACCGAAGTTGTCGCCGTTCGCGGCACGTTTCGCAACAGAGTCGGCAATGATCGTGACGACTTCATCCGTGGACATCTTTTTCGCCTCGACTTCTTCGGAAACAAGCGTGACATTGGCATGGGTCTTGAGTCCGCATTCAAGAGCGATGTGGGAGGCGGAGCGTCCCATCAGCTTGATGAAGTGCCAGTATTTCTTCGCGGAGTTCGCATCGCGCTCAATGTTGCCGATGAGTTCGCTGTAAACCTTGCTGGCGGTATCGAATCCGAAAGAGGTTTCGATATAGGCGTTCTTGAGGTCGCCGTCAATGGTTTTCGGGCAGCCGACCACAATGATTCCCGCGTTTTTCGCCTTGTAATATTCTGCGAGGAGGCAGGCGTTGGTATTGGAATCGTCGCCGCCGATGATGACGATCGCCGTAATTCCAAGCGCCTTGCAGTTGACTTCCGCCTTCTCAAACTGCTCCGGCGTTTCAAGCTTGGTTCTGCCGGAACCGATCATATCGAAACCGCCGGTATTGCGGTAAGCGGCGAGGAAGTCGGCTGTGATTTCAATGTATTTGTTGTCGGTAAGTCCGCTGGGACCGCCTTTGAAACCATAGAGTCTGGATTCGGGATGGAGAGATTTCAGTCCGTCGAAAAGCCCTGCGATGACGTTGTGCCCGCCGGGAGCCTGTCCGCCGGAAAGAATCACTGCAACATTGATGGGCTTGGCGATTTTTTCGCCGTTTCCGGGTGCAAAGGTCAGAAGCGGCATATTGCTTGTGGACGGGAATTTTGCCGTAATCTTCTCCGTATCGGCGAAAGCTGCGAGCTTTTCACCTTCGGTGCATGCGACGTTTGCGCCGGCTTTGAATGCTGCGGGGAGTTTCGGGGCATAAGCCATTCTGGCTTTCTGCAGGGGGGAAACGGTACAATCCATTTTTTTCTCCTTATTGGTTTAATTGAGTTATGGACAAAAAATCATTCCGTAATTTAGCTTCCGAAGTCGTTATAATCAAGTGAAGCGCGGTTCAAATCCCTGAAAAACGGGAAAATTTGATAATCCGATGCCTCAGCAGGAATTCCGGAGCAAGGACAGGAAGGACAAAAAGGACGGGAAAGACAAAAAGGACGGGAAAGACGGAAAGGGCGGGAAAGATGGAAAGGGTGGGAAAGACAGAAAAGACGGGAAAGACGAAAAGATTGTAACAGTTGATGGAAGCCAGTCTGACCATTCCCCACCAACCACCAACCACCAACCACCAACCACCAACCACCAACCACCAACCACCA
>DXVA01000279.1 GCA_019408975.1 Lentisphaeria bacterium
CCCATGACCCACGGGACCTTATGTTTCGACTGATCCACGGGCAGATAGGCAAGGCTGAACGGCATGGAAGATTCCGGGTCCTTCACCCGTCTGGCGTCCTGATAAGAAAACGGGAAATGCGGATGGGCAAACAGCTTGACGTCCTCTGCGGGAGCGCCCGCAAACTGCGGCGGCAGATCATCAAATTTGAGATTGAATGTTTCAACCTCATCCATTACCTCCTTTTCCGCCGCAGCGCGGTGTTTCCCGTCCGCAAGCAGCGCGGTGGCATTCACATAGGAAAGCATATTGTCCCGGTACTCCGCAATGACCGCATCCCGCGTAATCCCCGGGACCGTTTCCCTGCCAAGCACCTTGATGAAAGCATAATCAATTACATTGAGCTCATTTTTGACACGCTGCGCGACATCCGGCGAATCCGCGGCACGGAGCGCCTTCAGGACGATCTCCCTGGATCTCGCCAGAAAACCGGAAGTCACATAGGGAAAATGACGGTTCTGTATCTGCATGAATGTCGGAGTATTCCCCTTTATGGTACTCCGCAGCAAAGCCAGATATTCCTTCATGCGGGGAGCCGCCTTGCCATAATATGCATCCATGAATTCCGTCACGACCGGTTCAAGAGGCAAACCGGGATTCTCCTGAAGTTTGTAGGAGACATAGTATTGAAGCCAGATGAAACTCTGCGGGCGGAGATTGCAGGATTTGGTTCCGATTTCGCATTCATTGAACAGATATTTCAAGCCAAGCCGATGGAACAGCCTCGTATCTGCGGCAATGGCGTCGATCAACACCTCCGGCTGATCCCCTGCCCCCATGTTCCAGTAGTCCCAGAGAGAGACCTGATCCGTCTGTTTCATCCAGTCTGCAAGCAGTTTCAGACGCTCCTTGTTCTCGGAGTCGGTCAGAGGCTTCATCCTGTTGGATTTGCTGTAAAGATCGCAGAGCCAGACAATCACGTTTTTTTCCGGGCGGATCGTCCGGACGGGATTCTCGGTAGAGACGTAGGCGAATGTCTTGATCATGATCTCCGGGTGTTCCGCCCGGACAGCCCGCGCCATGTCATTTACGAATTCAAGGATCAAACCCGCTTCTCCGCCATGCTTCTCCGTCACTGCGCGGCATGCCCTGCACAGACAGATATAACTGGTATTGTCCTCCTGCGAAAAATCATACACCAGCGCATGATTGCCTGGATTTTCCGCTTTGTCAGCCTGAATCCATTCCAGCAGCTGCCGGATCACGATCTTTTTGACATCGGGATTGGTCAGGCAGAGTTGCCCGGACGGAAGATAGGCACGTTTGCCGTCCTTATTCATAGAATAATATTCCGGATGTTCCCTGAAATATTTTTTCGGGGGAACATAACGGAAAAAAGAATGGCAGTTTCCGGTTTTTACGGAAACTTTCCGGTCATATCTCATATCTTCATAGGCTTCCGCGCTTCTATGCTTCAGCTCGTAAAGTTCCACCAGTTTTTTACCCGCCGTTCCGGTGGAAGCCCTGAAATAACCGTGATAATTATAGTTCGACTCAAACGCGGGCTTTCCTTCAAGCACGGTTTTCTCAAGAGACAATTTCCTGAAAGAAGGAATCCTTTCCGCTTCCGGCGAAAGATAGAGAACTCCGAACTTCTTTTCAAGAAAAGCATACAGCGCATACATGGAACCGGTAACGGACCCGCCGGCAAGGATCACGCGGCTGTCGTCCGATTTGATTCTCCATTCCCGCTTCCCCAGTTTCGAGACGTCGATTCCAGCCTCTTTCGCGGTCCTCGTATTGCCGGCAAAAATTGCGGGCACACCTTTCGGGGCTTTGCTTTCCGGGTAAATTTCAAATACGGCTCCCGTCATTTTTTCAAGATATTTTTTCAGTTCAAGCGCCATGAGGTTCGGATACCTCCCGCGATTCCATGCTTCGATCCGGTCCGGATGCACGATCACACATTTCGCCCTGCCGTTCTCTGCGACCGGAAATGCCGCAGCAAGCGAAAACGATGCCATAATTACGATTGCGGAAATGATTCCCCTCATACTTGATACTCCTCCTGTGTTATCTTGATTCAAAAAAATTGGTTCGACAGTACGATGCTCTGCATCGGGGTCGTTCACTTACGCTTTTTCATCTCGATCTGTTTCATTCTGTGCCGTTACCACTCACGAATCTGTTTTCCTTTGTTGTATGGGACAAATACCGATCCCTCTTTAGTGAAATTGAACGGGTAATTTTTGGAATCGCCGTTTTCCCCCCATATCTGACGATAATTTAAGGGCCGTACGTTTCCCGCGAAAAACAGGCAATTCGCCATGCGTTTATGCCGCAACCCGATCGCTCTCGCGGCTCCCCCGGAAATCAAAGTATTGACGGTGGAAAAATTCCAGCTTGTGCCCTGTATTACAATATGAACTCCGGATGTTTCAGCGTCATACGTCGCTTCGGCGCCGGAAAAGCCGGCAATATTATCCGCCGCCAGAAGATGCTGGACGGGGATTCCGATTCTCTTCATGGAAATTCCGGCAGCTCCGGGGTCCGCCATTCCATATCCCAGATGAGCTGAACTGTTCGGCTTGTTGCAAATGGAAGAATTCATACCCGGGCACATCAGAATCTTCGGTTTCTTTCCCCGCGGCAGCTGCCAGCTCGAACCCGCAGACGAGGCATATGCAAACGCCTCATCCCTGCCCGAAGCACCCAGATATTCCATCAAAGAGACTCCCCAGGAATGATCCACTCCCGATTCCCGCGTCTTATAATCCGGTGAATATTCTTTGTAATCATTGAAATACATATTGAATGCCGCTCCGATCTGCTTCAAGTTGGAAATGCAGTTGACGGAACGCGCTTTTTCTCCGGCAATATTCAATGCGGGCAGAAGCATTCCTGCCAGAATTGCGATGATCGCAATCACGATGAGAAGCTCTATCAATGTGAAAATATACCTTCTCCCCCGCAGAAAAACGAATGAATTCACAGGAATCCTCCCGGAGAAAAATACATTCGCGATACAGCTCCGAAATAAAACAACTGACCTCTGTTCCATCAAATCCTCCCTTTTATTACCTGAAATCTCATTTCCGGTCACATATGAAAATGAGATCTTACAAACAGATTCCATGCAGATTCATTCTGAATGAAGAGTCAAATCCGCAGAAAATCAGTCGAACCATTCATCGCCGGAATCGAAAGCCGGCAGCGAAACGTTTACAATCTTCAGCTTCCCGACCGCCCGATGACGGCAATATTCTTTGATCAGAAGCGACATTCCCGGACAGACTGCCGTCTTTTCACCGTCCACCTCAAGAAATCCGCTCCCCTCAAGAATATAATAAACCTCAATATGATTCTTATGATAATGCACACGCGCATCTGTACTGATCTCGACAATATGAAACGAAATCCGCCCGCCGGAACTCCCCGCAAATGCCCGACGGCTCATTCCGCACGGACACGGGACCGCGGGAACATCCGCAAAATCAGCAATGCTGAAACGCATCTCTTTTTCCATGATTTTCCCTCCTCATATTCCAAACGGCAAACCGTCCGGAGACAGCTCTACCGGATGTTTCAACCTGCCGCTTGCCTCGATTGCTTCCGCAAGCCCTTGAACACGCACCGCTGTCCTCAGATCCGCCTGCGGCGGGACACCGTCCCGCACCATGCGCACGAAACCATACATGATATTCTCGTTCGCCGCATTCAGCGACTGAGAAAAGTTGACCGTCTGCGGACGGCAGAAACTTTCATAAGATTCATTGAAACTGTGGAAATCCCTGCGCAGCTCCGGCTCATATCCAAGTTGCGATGTACGAAACCTCGGACGATGGAAAATCTCCAGCTGATTTTGTCCGGCATTCATTTTGATGCTGTAATTCTCCGCATGGAACCGGTAGGACATCTCTGTATAATAAACCATGCTGGAATAGTGGAAACGCCCGTTCGCGCCATTGGCGAACTCGATGTTCGCAATCAGGTCATCCGGGCTGGGATACGGACGCGCAGTCTCCTTGATCAGCTGCGAGCTCACGCGCTTTGCAGGGCCTCCCGCCAGCAGAAAAATGTCCAGCATGTGACAGCAGTGAAACGGAATCTGCGACACCTTGAGCCTGAAATTATCCGGCTGATGAAACAAATTGAAATTCATTTCCGTGTCTCCGTGATGAAACCAGTTGCAGTCCATACAGAAAAGACGTCCCGGCTCGTTCCGCCGGATGTAGTCCAGCATGGCGATCGACTCAGGCAGCCAACGCCGCATGAAGCCGACCTGCACCGGAACCCGATATTGTTCCGCAAGCCCGGCAAGCTCATTGACTTCCGCAGAGGAGAACGAAACAGGCTTCTCCACAAAGACCGGTTTTCCCCTCGGGATCACTCGCCGCAGTGCGTCCGCATGGGCAAAAGGAGAAAGACTGATGAAATACGCATCTACCCCCTCAAAATCCGCAAGTTCATCCGCGCTCAGGCAGACCGTTCCCCCATATTTCGCAGTCAGCGCGGCGGCAGACTCCCGATTCAGGTCATATGCCGCATGAACTTTGTAAAATCCATCGCCGCCCAGTGAATCAAGCAAGGTTCTCGTCCTGTTTCCGGTCCCGTAAAGCCCCAGTCTGATCATTGCTCTTCTTCTCCCGTTTGTAGAAATTCTATTTCGCAGACACTTTCATGATCTCCGATTGAAACGCCTCTCCGCTGTGCATCGCCCTCCATAGATGAAATGCCGCACGCTCGCCGAGTTTCCGCAGAACCTTGAACCAGTTGTAATCAGGAGTGCGGATCTTCAGTTCCGGATATTTCTTCTGAAACTCGAAGGCATAAGGCACCGGGTCAAGAAGCAGTGTGATTTTCTTCAGCTCCGGTGCAACCCGGCAGAGCTCCGTAAGATAAGAGAAAATTTTTCCGTCGGCAACCAGGCAATCCGGACGATCCTTCAATACAGCATGAATCCCCGGCACCCCGCCGTCAAGTCTGGCACAATGATGTGCAAGGACATAACGACGCTCTGCCGAAGCCAGCGAAGCGCAGAAAGCATCAAAAGTAGGTCCTTCGCTCCCGAAGTATGCAGTTCTGCGGCATCCGGCGTTCCTGACGCACCCGGCACGCAGAACTCCGATCTGGGCAAAATCCGGCTGAACACAATTCCATCGGGGAAGCGGAAAACGGGATTTATGCGGAGGAGCGACGACGGCGACAGGGAATCTGCGCTGCGTCAATTCCTCGATCACCGGAATATCCTGTTCCGCAGGCGAACACCACAACAATCCGTCAAGCCCGCAGTTCAGAATCTCCTCCACGGTGTCCGCTGTGCCTTCCGACTTGACCTCCAGATAATGATAATCAGAGGAGACATCCTGCATTCTATCGGCGAATCCGCTGATGACAGCCTGTGTCCCGCTGTCCAGGAATCTGTTTCTCCGTTCCGCCGTCATGACCCCGAAAAAGTAATAATCGCCCATTGCCTTTGCCACCGACGGATTCATGAAAAGCCCGCGCCTCCCGGGAATCCGTATCAGCCTGCCGTCACGTTCAAACGTGGCAAGGGCGCGTTGAATCGTCAGGCGTGTCGTCCCGAATTTCTTTGCAAGTTCCAGCTCTCCCAGCGGCTGCGGTTCATCGGAAGGGTTGTGCATCAGACGGCTGTACACATAACGGGTAATATCCGCCTGCCTTACCATTTTTCCGTTTTTCCCCATGCCATATCTCCATTTGTGCATATTTAAGTATACACAAAATACTTCTTTTGTCAAGGGGGCACTCGGAAATATATGAAAAAAAGCCACAGCCATCCCATAGGAAAAGAAAAAGTTGAAAGATGATGGTTCTGGATGCAA
>DXVA01000028.1 GCA_019408975.1 Lentisphaeria bacterium
ATGCAGAACATTGCAGATATGGCGGGAGCCGATAAAGCGATTGTATCCCAAGTAGTCAACAATGCCAGAATGATCCCCGCCAGCAGCGAAAAGGTGGAGCGTGTCCGTGAGATCATCCGCAAGTATCACTACACGCCTCTCAGCGCGGCACAATCGCTTGCCACGAGACGCACCCGCCAGATCGCTTTCCTTCTGTCCGAGGCGAGCGAAGCGCTTTTTGCGAACCCGGCATTCTCCCTGATGCTGACCGGCACCGTCCGTGCGTGCCAGGAGTTCCACTATCAATGCCAGGCGGACATCTGCGACTTCATGAATATTCACGATTTCATCGTTCCGGAAAATCTGCGGAACCGCAGCATCGACGGCTGTATTCTTGCCGGCGCGATGTATGACGACGCATTGGCGAAGATCGCGGAAATCCGGATGCCGGTCGTTGTCCTCGGGGGCAAACACATCCGTCAGCAGGTGCCGATCATCAGCCGCGACAGCCTGAAGGAATTCGGTATTTTCCTTGACTATGCGGAAGAACGGGGACATACGAAAATATGGGTTGCGGAAGATTCCTACAACGCGAGGCATGATTTCGGCATTTTATTGAAGAACCGCCCTCAGTTCGAGCTCCGCCTGCTGGACGGCCCGCACACGGATGAGATCGTTTACGCTTACCACTGGGCAAAACGTTTTCTCGCGCTGCCTCAATCGGAGCGTCCTACCCTGATCTTCGGCGCCGATCAATTCTGCTGTGTCATGGCGCGTGAACTGGCACGGAACGGAGTGCCCTGCCCGGAACAGATCAGTTTCATGTGTTTCAGCGATACGGAGATGGCGGCGTGCTACAATCCGGCGCTGACCGTCTACGCATGCCAGCACTTCAACGAGGGATATCAGGGAGCGAAACTACTGATTGAAACTCTGGAAAAAAATCTTTCTCCGGAAGAATCAATCCGCCTCGCAAACAGCATCACCATGACCAGTGTATTCATAGAACGCGAATCCGTCAGAAACCTGAAAAAAAAGAAAAGGGAGAAAATAAGATGAGGCGCATCAAAAGATCATTTCACGGGAAAACAAGCAGATTCACATTAATAGAATTACTGATCGTTATATCAATTATTGCGGTTCTGGCGGCAATGCTTCTGCCGGCATTGAACAAAGCCAGAGAAAGCGCACGGAAAATCACCTGTCTCTCGCAGGAAAAACAGCTCGGCCTTGCATCGCAGATGTATTCAGATGCCAACAATGAGTATTTTGTCATGGGGCAAAAGGAGCCGTGGTGGCAGAAACTGCTTTATGAAGGCAAATTCCTGCCGGGGCCGGAAGGCGAAAACATCTGGTATGATATCGGCAGGGCAAAATCCGCCCTGCTCTGCCCGAATGCAACCAAAGAAAATACAGCGGCATGGAAAAAAAGGAACGTCCCATACCCCTGCTGGCTCTCCACATCCTACGCGGCGAATAAAGCCGCGTCCTATTATCTGATGCCCGATGGAAGCACCAGACGGTATTTCAAACGAAGCAGCCTGAAAAATGTTTCAACGGTCATCCAGTTTATAGAACTCTATGATTCCTACGTCACATGCTATGCCTACTCTGAAAACGGCGCAGGCGACTCCTACAGTGCATCAACCGGTCAGATGGCACGTCCTCCGTCCCACAGCGGTTCCCGGAATATTCTTTTTACGGACGGACATGCCGGTTCGGTGAAAAACTCCGAAATCCCATTCGGCTACTCCATGGGCAATGCAAAAGCCAGGCAATGGTGGGCTCCCGACGGAATGAGCTCATTCTGATTTTCACATAATCAACAAATGAAAGGAATGGAAATCATGTATCAGTATTGTTTTTCCCTGCTTGCCGCCGCATGTGTGCTCGGACTCTCCGCACAGGAGAAGAATGTTCCGGAGAAAACGTTTGAGACGCCTCTCTATCAGGCAAAGCTGTCAGAACCCTATTACTGGAAAACCAGCGGAGTCTTCGATCTGAGATTCAATGGAAAAAAACTCGGCGGAGGATACCTGATCCTTGCGGATGGAATCAAAGACGGAAAAAACCATATCCGCATCGCCACCCTGCCGAATCTGGAATACACGACAACGCGAAAGGATGATGAACTGGTTTTGAAAAACAGGCGGCAAATGGCACCCAAAGACAGAAAAGACGAAATATGGGCTGTGATGGAGGAAACCATTACGCTGAAACCACAAGCCATTCAGTTCGCTGTCACTGTCACCGCGGACCGTGACATTCAGTTCAACCGTTTCCGCAATATTCTTTTCGAGGTACACAATGTCGTTCCGGTGAAAGACATCAAGAACGCCACCATGGAAGGAAGCAAGGCAGACGGCACATCCGACATGGCAATGGTCGAACCGAAAGAAAAATTCGATAAAACAAAATGGCCGGTCAAAGGCAATTATCAATCCGTCAGAATTGCCGGGGAAAAAGACATCATCACATTCCGCGCAGGAAAAAATGCAGTAATCCGCGTCGTTCATTACGGCGGCAGCGGCATTGAAATTTACGGTGCGTATCACCGTGCAAATCCGGACAGACGTTCGTTCATTCTGAAAAAAGGCGAAAAACTCGAATGGGATTATTCCATTGAGTTCGAAAAACTCTGAGGGAAACACATGAAAATCTCATCTCTGCTTTTACTGCTGTTCTGCGGGACGGCATATTCCGGCGATCCTCTTGCCGTTTACAACGAGGACAATCTGATCCGCTCCGATTATTTCCGCCCGCTGGTGTCGTTCTACAATACCAAAACGCTCTGGCAGCCGTTCAGGAAGCAGGACTTCAAAATAAAAAACCATACCCTCGTCATGAAAGCCGACGGAAAAACCAATTACGCGGGACTGCCGATTCCGATTGCCTATTCGACGGCTGAGGCATTCGATGTTTCCTTTACCTACAAGGCACAGAGCGAATGTTCTTTTGCCATGACATTCGGGCATATGGAACAATATACGCCTCAGAATTTCCAACGCCGTCTGCCGCCTTCTGCGGAATGGAGCGATTTCAAAATAAGGATTCCCAAAAGCCCCCGTGCCATGAGCGCCGCCCTGACATTCTACTGCAGCGGGGAAAATGCGGCATTCTCACTGAAAGACCTGGTTGTCAGAGAGGTGGAGCCGGTTTCAGAATCGGGCAGGAAACTGTATCTGAACGGCAAAGAATGCGAGGCGATCTATTGGGCACAGGGCGATACGGCGGACAGTTTCTATGACAGGAAAGCCGCACAGATGCTCCGGTTCGCGCTGTCCCGGACAGGCGGAAAACTCATCCCCGTAAGGAAAGCCGCAAAGGAATCAGATTACAGGGCAAATGCAGTCTTCATCGGAACTGCGGCGGAAAAGAGCGGGCTCCTGGCAAAGAAAGAGATTTCCACCGCCAAAGAGGGCGGCTATGTCATGAAACTGGCTGGAAATAAACTCGCAATAGCGGGAAAACGTCCCGGCGGAGTCTTTCTCGGTGTGGTCGATCTGCTGGAGCGCATGGGCATTTCCTATCTGGCGACCGATCTCTTTACAGAACCTCACGGAGACACTCTTGCATTAAAGGAATTTGTGCAGTCCAGAAATCCGGCGGTGCCGATGCGCCTTCAGGACACTCTGCGCTATCTGCGCCCGGAACTGCGCGGATACTCTCCTCATGAAGAGTTCGCGAACTACCGCATCATCAACACCTTTGAAGGAGCCTGCCACAGTGTGACCAGTCTGCTTTCCATTGCGGAATTCGGAAAAACAAAACCGGAGTTCTTCGCTCTCCAGGCGGACGGCAAACGCATGGCGCCCGATACGAAAGCCGCAGTCGTCCAATACTGCATGAGCAACACGGAACTGACCGATCTGCTGGCGAAACGTCTGATCGAAGTCATGAAGGCGGACCCTTACTCGACTTATTACCCGTTTCAGCCGGGAGACGGCGCGGGAAAATTCTGCCGCTGCAAAGAATGCGAAAAAATGGGAAGCGCCACGGACCGGCTGCTGGCGTGGACAAACCGCGTAGCGGAGAAAACCTCCAGAGTCTTTCCTGAAAAGAAACTGCTGACATTTTCCTATGTTGACACTTATGAGCCGCCGGTCAAAGTTCTGCCGCATAAGAATGTCTACGTGGAATATTGCCCTTACCACCCGGAAGTCTGGGGCAGTCAGATCTATTACGGCCATGAATACAATAAAACCGGAAAAGAATATATGAGCGCATGGGAAAAACGGATTCCGGATCAGATGGCGGCATTCACGTATCCGGTCAACTACGCGGAGATACAGAATGTCTGGCCTGCATTCCATGCAAACTGCGAATTCAGCAAGCGCTATGCACGCAACCGCTACCGGGTCGTGGAACACTGTTTCTTTGTCCCGACTTTCGGCAACGGCACCGTTCTCGGAAGCCACAGCTTTGCCGATCTGAGCATTTACGTGCAGGCGCGCCTGCTGATTGACCCGGAAACGGATATCAACTCAATGGTGACTCGCTTCATGAAACACTATTACGGTCCCGCCGCACCGGCGATGCGCAAGTATTTCGACTTGATTAATGCGGAACCGGAAAAGCGGAAATGGAGCCAGAACTGCGAGATGGCACGCAGAGGTTTCGTTACACCGGAACTTGCGGCTGAATGCCTGAAATACCTTCATGAAGCAGAGGCAAAAGCCGGGCGGACCATATACCGGAGATATGTCCTGAAAGAGAAACTGCCGCTTCTCTGGAGCGATCTTACGGACAACTGCCGCGGCACGGGAAAAATTTCAAATCACAATTTCAGAACTTATGCCGCACGGCTCGCAGAATACTGCAAAACGTCCGGAGAACTGGGCGTCACGTATGCCAAGCCGCAAATCGAGAAATGGTTCTGGAACACAGCCGTCTACAAAATCGGCAAAACGAAACCGTGGTATGATGACCCCGCCGTAGTCCGCCTGATGGAAGATCCGGAAAAAGCGCTCGGCTCGATGATCCCGAACTGCCAGGAGGAAATTTCCGGCGGCTGCCGTATTCCGGTCAAAGGGCTCCTCGGGGGACAGGAACAGCGCTCCAACTGGTTCCGTTCGGAAGTCGCGGTGTCGAAATGCCTGCGCCGCCCGTCCTCCGGCTTCGGCATCGTACAGGCGGTTCTGAGGCTCGAAAAATCTCCTGCCGGCAAAGTCCTGCTGCGCATCAGGGGCATCGACAACGAGAAAAAAGAAAAGGCGCTGATGGAACTTCTGGTAAACGGGAAAAACATTTACCGCGGCACTGTCCCGTGGGGCAAACGGGCATGGACGGAGGAGGAATTCACGATTCCCGCAGGCATTCTCGAAAAAGGAGAAAACGACATCGTCATCCGCAATATCACGCAAGATACGGAAGTTGACGGGCTCGGAGGCGTCAACTTCGCGGCAAAACGGAATTATTTCTGGGGCTGGTTCATGATCGACCAGCTCGATTTCATGATCCGGTAGGCGGCAGTCTATCTGACGACCGTTCCGTTCGCATGGACAGCCGCGGCAAGCTGTTCATGCGCCTTATGGAGTTTGATTACGGCATTGGCAAGCGCCATATTGCTGTGGACAAGATTCGTCTGCGCCTCATTGAGACGCGTTACTTCGATCTCGCCTGCAAGATATTCTTTCATGACGAGATCGCGCTGTTCCGCCATGAGCTTCTGATTTTCACGGCAGATTTCCATGATTCTCCGGCTGTATTCACAATTCGCATAGGCGCTGCGGACATCGTTCACGACTTTCAGCCAGAGTTCGGCTCCGGCGAGTTCGGAAGCGGTCAGCTCCGAACGCGCCTCACGGATGCGGTTATAGCGGATGCCGCCGTTGAACAAGGTCAAAGACGCCGCAAGCCCATAGTTGAATGAATTGCCCTCAACATAAAAGTTACCGAATCCGGTCGGGTTGTTCCCCGCATTCTGAGTTGAGTTCGAGCTGTAGCTGTAGTTGGTGAAGAGCGATATCACCGGGAGAAAACTGCCGTAGGCACGGTAGAGCTCATACTCGGAAATCTTCAGTTTCTCCCGATATGCCTTCAGGTCCGGACGGTTCGTAAGGGCAAGGTCCAGATAAAGATCGACCGGCAGCATCTCCTGTTTCACGGCTTCGGGAATCTCCGGGAATGTAATATCCGCCGGCAGTTCCCCTTTGACATATCCCATCAGAAGCGCAAGAGTATATCTGGCAAGTTCATAATGATATTTTGCGGATTCCCTGTTTTCACGCGCATTGTTCGCCTTGCCCTGAAAGTTCAGAACCTCGCTGCGCGGAGTCGTTCCCGCGCGGTATTTGAGCTCCGCCTCGCGCGCCATTTTCGTCTGGAACGTGAAATCGGCGTCGGCAATCCGGATCTGGTCGCGGGCAAGCAGAATATCGTTATAGGCATAGGCGACCGCGCGGACCAGCAGGCGCCGCGCATTTTCATCCAGTTCCTGCTGAATCCTGTGCCCGCGCTTTGCGGAAAGCATATTGAACTCACGGTTCAAGCCGTCAAACAGAATCCAGTTTGCCTGTACAGTCGTATAAGTATAGAACACCTGATCCCTGACCGGCACCGTGGAACCGCCGGAACCGTCATAAAGCTGATCGCCGAGGGCAAAAGACGCGCTGATTACCGGAGAATATGCGCCGAGCGCCTGATAATAACGCATTTTCGCGCTGATCACCGCCTGATGCGCTTCACGGTACCCCGGATTGTTCGCAAGCGCAATCCTGACGGAATCCTGAAGCGTAAGTTCTTTGATCTCTTTCAGAAGCTGTGCCTCCGGGTCACGCTCCGCCATGTTGAAAGAAGTCTCATTGACAAGCGGATGATCCGATACGCAGGACGACAGAGCCGTCACAAAAAGAAACAATGCTGCTGCAATAAATTTATTCATAAAACTGCAATCCCCCCGATTTGCTGTTTTCTCCTTTTAGAATACCACGCCGCAAAACCTTTGTCAAGAGACGATATGAAAAAAATTCCGGAACCCGGTCCGTCCGCCGGCATTTTCCGATATCATCCGATTTTTTTCAAAACGGACCTGGACAAATCGGTTTCCATGCGTTATAGTGAAAGAAACAATCAAAAAGCTGAAATCCGTTTTCGGGGGGGGAATGGAATATGCGCACCATCACACTGTTTCTTTTATTGTGTCTGCTCACAGCCTGTGAAAAAAAACCGGAAGCATCGAATTTGTCCGACCTGATTCTGCCGGTGAAAACAGCATCCGTCACGGAAGGGATTTACTACCCTTCCAGCCAGATGATCGCACAGGCGAAACCGTTGAAAAGCGTCAATCTTGTGGCGCGGGTCAGCGGCTTTCTGGAACAGCGCAACTTCGTCGAAGGGTCCTATGTCAAACAGGGGACTTTACTCTACCTGATTGAACAGAAGCCCTATGAAATCGCCTTGAAAAAAAGCCGGTCCAGTCTCGGCATCGCACAGGCGCGGGCGGAAAATGCGCGCCTCAATTTCATGCGTATCTCCGAACTTTACCATGAAAAAGTCGCACCGCCGCAGAAATTCGACAGCGCGCGCGCCTCGAAACAGGAAGGCGACGCAGGAGTGCTGGGAGGAGAAGCCCAGCTTGCACAGGCGGAACTGAATCTGAGCTACACAAGAATCACCGCCCCGTTCGACGGCTGGATCGGGCTCAGCGCCTATGATGTCGGAAATTATATCAGCGCCCCGAGCAGGCCGCTTGCACAGCTCATGTACATTGACTCCATGAGAATCGAATTCAATGTCAGCGACAGTTATCTGACGCCGGAAATGCGCAGCCGGCTTCAGGACGGCAAGGCTCCCGACCTCCGGGTCACGCTTCTGGAGGAGGACGGCTCCATCTATCCGCATGAGGGAAGAATCACGTTCTGGAACAACACGATCAACCGCCAGACCGCCACACTCCAGGTGCAGGCGCTCTTTCCGAACAAGGAACACCGTCTCATGCCCGGACAGTTCGTCAGGGTCCGCCTCGTGAAAAAGGAACCGGTCAAAGTAATTCTTGCGGACAAACTTTCCATACGCCAGGATCAGACCGGGCATTTTGTTTATATCGTCGGGAAAGACGGCAGGGCGGTACTCAAACGCATCAGGACCGATGCGGACGCCAATGAAAAACAGGCGATCGTCACGGAAGGACTCGCCGCGGGAGAAAAGACCATCATTTCGGGCAGTCCGCTGTTGAGACAGGGAACCAGAGTGGAGGCGATCCCATGAATGGAAATTTCTTTATAGAACACCCTTATCTGTCCATGGTGATTGCAATCGTAACGACGCTCTGCGGCGCAATTGCAATCTTCATGCTTCCCGTCTCCCAGTACCCGAATGTGACGCCTCCGCAGGTTTCGATCACGACAACCTATCCCGGAGCCGACGCACAGACTCTTCTGCAAACGGTGATCGAACCGATCGAGGAACAGGTCAACGGTGTTCAGGATATGATCTATATGAGTTCCAACGCGAGCAATTCCGGTTCCGCGAACATCACGGTCACATTCGCCGTCGGAACGGACGGACAGAAGAACACGCAGAATACGCAGAGCCGCGTCAACTGGGCGCTTTCACAGCTTCCCGAAGCGGTTCAGCGTGAAGGCGTCATCGTGCAGGAGCAGTCCGGCAATATCCTGCTGGCAATCACGCTTGATTCGCCGGACAACAGTTACGACTCGCTGTTTTTAAGCAATTATGCCGCAATCAATATCGTCAACGAACTCAAACGCATTCCCGGCGCCTCGGAGGTCAAACTGTTCGGCGGCAGCAATTACGCAATGCGCTTCTGGCTGAACAATGAGAAACTCGCCTCTCTGAATCTCTCGGTTGCGGATGTAATCAACGCGGTCAAAAGCCAGAATATGCAGGTTTCAGCGGGAGCGCTCGGCGCTGCCCCTGTGCCGAGAAGCGAAAATTTCCACTATACGGTTCAGACGCTCGGCAGACTCACGTCGCCGGAGGAATTCGGCAATATCATGATCCGGGTCAGGGAGGACGGCGCGCAGGTCAGGCTCAAGGACGTGGCAGAGATTGAAATGGGGGCGGAAACTTATGACATCAGCAGCACGCTGAACAACCGACCGTCCATCATGATCCTCGTCTACCAGCGGAGCAGCGCAAACGGGATCGAAATATCCAAAGCCTGCCGTGCCACGCTCGACAAACTTGCAAAACAATTTCCACCGGGCATGGCGTGCGAAATCAAATACGACTCCACCAACTTCATCCGGATGAGTATCCGGGATGTCGTGCAGACGCTGGTCACTGCAATTCTGCTGGTTGCCGGAGTCGTTTATCTCTTTCTCCAGTCGTGGCGCATGGCGCTGGTGCCGGCCCTTGCGATTCCGGTCAGTATCGTAGGCACATTCGCAATTATGAAACTGCTCGGATTCTCCATCAATCTCGTAACGCTGTTCGGGCTCATTCTGGCAATCGGGATCGTAGTGGACGATGCAATCATCGTAATCGAAAACGTGAGCCGGCTCATGAAAGAGGAAAAACTTTCTCCGCGAGAGGCGGCGGAAAAGTCCATGCGCCAGATTTCCGGCGCAATCATGGCGACAACAGCCGTCCTGCTCGCCATGTTCGTCCCGATTTGTTTTCTCGGCGGAATCACGGGGGAACTTTACCGCCAGTTCGGCGTCACGATCAGCGTTGCGGTCATTCTTTCAGCAGTCAATGCACTGACGCTCAGCCCTTCGCTTGCGTCAATCCTGCTCAAGCCCGAT
The DNA here is from genome assembly GCA_019408975.1 of Lentisphaeria bacterium. Lineage (GTDB taxonomy): Bacteria > Verrucomicrobiota > Lentisphaeria > Victivallales > UBA1829 > UBA11452. Next base: position 9,690 of record DXVA01000028.1, read on the forward strand.
GAAACAGCCGGGAATTTTTTTCTTTTTCGCTGGTTCAACAACGGTTTTGCGAAATTCGGCAGATTCTATAACGCCGCAATAGCCAAAGCCGTCCGTTTTCCGACAGCCATCCTGACGGTCTATGCAATATTGTCGCTCCTGTTCATCGGACTCTACATCATCATGCCGACAGGATTCATTCCCCCGGAGGATCAGGGAGTATTTTTCGCAAACGTGCAGCTGCCGTCCAACACCTCCCATGCGCTGACCGATCAGGTAGCCGGCAAAGCAACGGATATCCTGAACGGAATCCCCGGCGTGGAAACCGTGATGTGCGCCTCCGGATTCAATGTCCTGAACATGAATCCGGCAGCCAACAACGCATTCATGCTCGTCGTGCTCGACGACTGGAGTTCACGTTTGAAAAAAGGACTCCCGATAGAAAAGATAACGGAAAACGCCCAACGCAGGCTGATGGTTCTTCCCGAAGCCTTTTTCATGCTTTTTGAACCACCGCCCATTCCCGGAATCGGCATGGCGGGCGGTTTCAATTTCGTCCTGGAAGACCTCAGCGGAACCGACGTGGAGGAGCTCCGCCGGTACACGGATATCATGGTCGGAGCGGGATTTATGAACCCGATGCTCCGGAATGTATTCTGCTCCTGGAATGCGGCGACTTCAAGCGTCTATCTCGAAATCGACCGCGAAAAAGCGCTTCAGCTCGGTGTGGATCTGAACAGCCTTTACACGATGCTGGAAGGTTCCCTCGGATTCCTTTACATCAACGATTTCAACCGTTTCGGGCAAGTCTACAAAACGGAAGTGCAATCCGCGGAACAGGCGCGCGACACCGTCGAAAAGATCAGGCGTCTCTATGTGGCAAACCGTCAGGGGGAAATGGTTCCGCTGCCCTCTCTCATCAAAATACGGAGCCGGGTCGGTCCCGAGACTCTCGGACGCTACAACATGCGTCTTGCCGCGCAGATTCAAGGTGCGCCGGCACCGGGGCTCAGCTCAAAACAGGCAATGGAGGTCATGGAGGCAATCGCCGCAAAGGTACTCCCCCCGACCATGCAGTATGAATGGAGTGATATGTCCTATCAGGAACAGCAGGCGGGCAATCAGGCGCCGGTCGTTTTCGGGCTGGCGATTCTGTTCATTTTCCTGTTTCTCGCGGCACTTTACGGAAGCTGGCTTCTGCCGCTCTCGGTCATCATGGTGATCCCGCTGGTCATGCCGGGAGCGCTCGGACTCCTGCATCTGGCAGGCATCAGCAACAACATTTACACCCAAATCGGGCTGATTCTGCTTTTTGCGATGGCATGCAAGACCGCAATTCTCATCGTAGACTTCGCCAAACAGCAGCACAGTGAAAACCGGAATGCGGAAGATGCCGCATTAAGCGCCGCAAAACTCCGCTTCCGTGCCATTCTGATGACTTCGCTGGCATTCATATTCGGCACACTCCCTCTCGCCTGCGCGACAGGCCCCGGCGCGGGGAGCCAGCGTTCGATCGGCTGTTCCGTGGTCGGCGGCATGAGCATCGCCGTCATTGCGATTCTTTTCCTGAGCCCGCTCTTCTATATGGTCTGCCAGAAAATTCTCGACAAGCGGAAAAACGCAGAAAAATAAGAGGTCAGATACTTTCAAAAAACAGAAAAAAACGAGACAAAAACTCAATATTCCTGTATTTTCAGTCCATTTCCGCCTCCCTCACTCATCGCCTAGGAACCTGCCCTGTGAAATATAATTCCTGATATAGTCGGCAACCGTGTCTTCCAGCGGCGTGACGATATCCGTATAACCGGCATTGCGGATTTTCGCAATGTCCGCGCAGGTGTAATACTGGTATTTTCCGCGCAGATGCTCCGGCATTTCGATGTATTCGATATTCACAGGCTTGTCCATCGCTTTGAAGACCGCCGTCGCAAGCGAATTCCATGTTTCGGCGCGCCCGCTGCCGATATTGTAAATGCCGTGACAACGGTTCTCAAGAAGGAACATCACCATTCTGACCGCGTCTTTCACGTAGATGAAATCGCGCTTCTGCTCGCCGTCGGCATACTCGCTCCGGTATGACTTGAAGAGCCCGACCTTCCCGGTGTCGCGTATCTGCTCGTATGCGCGGCAGACCACACTGCGCATTTCAGCTTTGTGGAGCTCGTTCGGGCCGAATACATTCGTGTATTTCACTCCCGTAATCTTGGATAGGAGCCCCTGGCGCCTCGCCCACAAATCGAACATCTGTTTGGAATAACCGTACATATTCATCGGACGCAGGTTTTCGAGATGCTCCTCATCATCCACGTAACCGTGTTCACCGTCGCCGTAAGTCGCCGCGCTCGAAGCATAAAGGAAGCGCACATTATGCGAAACGGAATACTGCGCCAGTGTCCTGGTATATTCGAAATTGTTGCCGATCAGATAAGTCGCATCTTTTTCCGTGGTGGAGGAACAGGCTCCCATATGCAGGATGCACTCCACATCCCGCGGCAGTGCTCCCGCCAGAAGGCGTTCATAAAAAACATCTTTCTCCATATAGTCGGCATAGCTGAGGGCACGGAGATTCTTCCACTTTTCGGAGGTTCCGAGATGATCCACCGCCAGAATGTCGTCAATGCCCATCCGGTTCAGTTTCCAGATCAGAGCGCTTCCGATCAATCCCGCCGCACCAGTCACAATATACTTCATATTTCCGCCTTTCCCTTAAAATTACCAGTCATAATAAACGGGGCCGCTGTCGTTGCTCCGCATACTGTCGTGCAATGTCTCGCTGCGCCGCGTATCGCTGCCGCGCCACGGAAAAACCCGTCCCTCCTTGCTGTCTTCATTCAACGGGCGCGACACATCGCGGAGTTTCGCCTTGCGCTTTGCCCGTTCACTGCCGCTGAAATCAAGCTGATCCAGCAGGGAACCGCCTTTTTTCTGCTTCTCCTCTTTCGGACGGTCCTTTTTCGCCGTCGAGATATCCGCGAACGGATCGTCGTCCGATTTGCACGAGGCAAACAGGAGCAGAGCCACGGCACACGCCGATACAATGCAAAGTTTCTTTTTCACTGGTTCCTCCTTAATCAAATATGTCGGATAATGACCATCGTCTGGTCATCCTCCTGCCCTTCCCCGTTCGGCGTCTCGGCAAAAGTGTCAACCGTATTGATCACATTGTAAATCAGGTCTTCGGGAGAATCCCCGCGAAGACACGATTCCTTGTAAAGGTCGGTCAGGCGCTTCACGCCGAAATACTCGTTGGTCCTCGGCGACGTCGCCTCATTGATCCCGTCCGTAAACATCAGTACCGACATCGTGGGCGTAAATTCCATGTTGAAGCAGTCGAAATCGGAAAGCTCGCTCGGCAGAATCCCCAGTGCGGAGCCGTCCGGATAAATCACGCGGATATGCTCCCGCACGTAAACCAGCAGCTCCGTATGCCCCCCCCGCGCATATTCCAGCGTCATGTCGCGTTTGTTCAGAAGACAGCACCCCAGAGTGATGTAGCGTTCATCGCCGGTATCGCGGTAAAGATTGTCATTCAGCTCCAGCAGGAGATCTTTCAGGGACGTGAAGCGGTCGATGTTGGAACGGATGAAACTGCGCGTCATGAACATGATCATACAGGCGGGAATCCCCTTGCCGCAGGCGTCTCCGATCACGACCAGGAGCCGATCGTCGTCGATCTGGACGAAATCATAAAAATCGCCGCTGACCTCTTTCGACGCCCGCGTAAACGCCTGCACGGAAAAACTGCCCCATACGGGAAAGCTTTCAGGCAGAAGCGAACGCTGCATATTGCGCGCGAACTCCAGCTCCTGATTGATGCGCTGCTGTTCGCTCAGATTCGCATAGGCGGCAAGAATATTCTGCGCCAGAACAACCTGCGTCGCGATGAATTTGAACTGCGACAACTGTTCCGAAGTAAACGAAGTGCTCCCGTGCTCCCCGCTGTTGACGGCGCACATGACGCCGGTCACCACCCCTTCATTGGAGAGAGGCACCGCCATCAGACAGTCAATCGGGACAATCGGATCGATCATGCCCACCCGTTCGTCGTTCATCGCATCCTCGATCACGATTTCCTGATTCGTCTGCGCCACGCCTCCCAGAATGCCGTCGCCGATCCTGAGCCGTTCGCGCCGGAGCTGTTCCAGAATATACTTCGGTTTCGTCATGACATAATTGGAAGTCTTGTGCAGCAGGGGAAAGGGTCCCGACACCCCTGCGGCGCGCAGGAGATCCCCGTCACGCCCGAAAATGCAGACGCTCTGCGCATCCACAAGCTCCGCCACATAACGTGCGGTCACGTTCATCCAGTTGTCGAATTCCGCCTTGGTTTTCAGGTTGCGGGAAAACAGCGCAAGGAAGTTGCTGATCTCAACGCTGTTGTGCATCGCGGTCTTGAGACGGCGGCGCAGGAGATAGATTCTGGCTCTCTGGTAGACGCAGACGGCAATCAGAATCAGAGCCGCAAAGCCCAGAAGCACCAAAATAATCACAGGAATTTTCATGAAACTGATCTTGCTCCGTTTGAAATTATTACAATTACGCTTAACTTTATTGCATTTCGTGAATTTTTCAATCTGTTTTAGGCACTATAATGAGGAAAATGCGAGAGTTTTTATGAAAAAAAAGCGTGCAGACGAACTTTTATACGAACACGGTCACTGCGAAAGCCGTCAGGATGCCGCGCTGCTGATCATGGCAGGCAAGGTCAGGAGCGGCAAAGATGCGCTTGTCACGAAACCCTCGCAGGAGTTCCCCGCGGACACCGTCCTGACCGTCGACAGCGGCAATGAATTCGTCAGCCGCGGCGCCCGCAAGCTCAAGGATGCGCTTGAAAAATTCGCGCCCGATCTTGCAGGAAAAACAGCGGCGGACATCGGGGCGTCCACCGGCGGCTTCACGGATCTGATGCTTTCGCACGGCGCGGAAAAAGTTTACGCGGTCGATGTCGGCAGAGGACTCCTCCACTGGAAACTGCGTTCCGATCCGCGCGTGATCTGCCTGGAGGGCGTCAACGCGCGCACCCTTTCACCGGCGGAAATTCCGGAACCCGTGGATATCCTCAGCATGGACGTTTCGTTCATCTCCGCGACGAAAATCCTGTGCGCGGCGGACAGCGTCATGAAGCCGGGCGCCACGGCTTTCATTCTGGTAAAACCGCAGTTCGAGGCACCGAAGCATGACGTTCCTCCCGGCGGCGTCGTCACCGATCCCGCGGTCCGGCAGGCGGCGCTGGATAAAGTTTGTACATTCGTAAAAGAGAATCTGCAATGGACGCTCCGCGACGTATCCGACTCCCCGCTGAAAGGTCCGAAGGGAAATCTCGAATACGTCGCAGTGTTCATCAAGAACGGGTGACAGCCACCCTTATTTCGCAGGAGTCAGCGAGAACCAGTAAGTGGAACCGGCCTCGGCATCCACCGGAATCTCCGTGACTCCGGAATATTTCCTGCCGTTGAACAGATTGACCACATCCGCCTTGTACGGCATGGCGAAAACGGTTCTGCCGCCGCGCATGCAGTGCACCGACATGAAATTGCCGTTGGTTTCGCACTGGAAACCGTTGTCCGCCAGGCGGTAGGCTCCCGCTTCCCGGACAATTCTGTTGAAGTATTCCGGCGTCAGCCCGCCTGCTTCCCCGATGTAAACCGCTTTCCATCCCGGATTCCGGCGTTCCAGCACCGCGGGCTGTCCGTTGACGGCAAACCGTGCAAGAATCCGGTCTCCCGGTTCAGGCAGAGCGTAGACGACCGGCATGTAGTCATACCATTGCGGTTTGCCGTTCAGCGACACGCTCTTGCGGATCATCCAATAGGAAAGCATGTTCTCTTTCACTCCATTTTCCGCTTTGACGAAATGATTGTCCCGGCGTTTTTCCGCCTTGACGCGGATTCCGCTTCCCCTGTCGGCACCGCCCAGCCGTCCCGTGCCGGACAGGAACACCAGCGTCCTGCCGCCGTTTTTGAGGGACTCCAGCAGTTTCAGGCGCGGTTCGTCGATATGGAACATTCCGGCAAACACGATCACTTTGAAAGACTGCGCCAGTTCGGGATCTTCCAGCAGGTCATTGAGCGTGTAATAGGCATACGGCACGCCGGACAGCCCCAGCAGATTGATCTGATAACCGATAAGCGCGGAGACATCGAACATCCATTTCGGAGAGGGAACGTTGCGCAGAAACATCCCGTCGCCGTCCACGACAAATGCGGTGTCCGGCTTCCAGTGCGAAGGCTTCCGGTTCGCCAGCAGGTTTCCGGCTGCCGTCGCCTCTCTGATGTCCGCCATGATGCCCGGATGATCGAACCACCCCGGCGCCATATCCAGATACCAGTGCCCCATGTCATGAGCGAACATGGAGCCCGCCAGCTTCCGGTTGGACGCCTGCCACATGGGCAGGTCAAGGATCAGTCCCCATGTAATGCTCATGATCTCCTTTTCCCAGGAAGGCGCGGCATTCCATGTGCGGATATCAAATTCATTGACATAAAGCTTGCCGTGTCTGTGGAAGGAGTCGATCGGAATGCGCGGGCTGCACGCCGAAGCCGGAGGACGGCGATTGTAAGCTGCCTGGGCAACCAGTGCATCGAATTTCTGCACCCGCAGGAAATCGTCGAAATCCAGCGTGGAAGCCATGGAACCGTCATAGGGTCCCATGCACCAGCGCATGGTGAAGACCTCCTTGCCGAAAAGCTTTTTCGTGTAATCGGCAATTTCACCGGCGGCACGCCATGCGGCAAACTTGCTGAACCGGTAGAAATCGATGCAGTCCCGTTCCGTTTCAGGATTCAGGCAATCATGACTGCTGTTGAATTTCGGCGCCTGGGCGGTCTCAAACGTGACCTTGTCATTCCGCCATGCCGCACGCAGCGCTTCAACGGTCCGGTACTGTTCCTTGAGGTATTTCCGGAAAGCCCTCAATGCAGGCATGCTGTAATCCAGATGGGTCACGGTCATCTGATTGTCGTGCCCGCCGCCGATGTGAATCCCCACCACGGCTTTGGAAAGGCCGGTGCGTTTCAGTTCCGCAACGATTTTCCCGATCTGCTCCTTATAGAGACCGTTCAAAATCTCCGACTGGTAGGAGGGCCAGACATACTGCGTATCCTTCGTCGGCTTCGGTTTGGGACTCTCGACAAGATGAACGCCGGAGCCGTAGACGGGATATCCGTTTTCTCCGATCCACGCCTCCTCCGGGAACTCCTTCGTAAACTGCCAGTAGGGATGCAGCATGATCGAAAGAATGATTTTCGCATCCGGATTCAGGCGGAGGTTACGGCGAATCGTGTCCACGGCGCCGGAGACATCCAGTTGATCTCTGCCGGTCCAGCAGCCGGAATAAATCTGTTCCGGCTTGCCCTGCCCCAGCCGGAGCGCCACCTTGGTCAGGTGAATGCCCGCCGCGCCGAAATCGCGCGCATTGGAATAGGTCTTGCCGACCACATATTTCCCATAAGGTCCGTTGATGACCGGAACTGTGACCTTGCCGTCGATCAGCAGACGGCTTTTACCGTCGATCCGGACCACTTTCCCTGTATGCTCGATATCGGAAGCGAGTTTCCGGTTCAGCTCCTCCTCAGAAATCATATCGCCGCTGCGGTCAGCCGGAGGGCGCCTGTTAAGGCTCAGATCCCAATTCTGCGCGGAAATATTGTCGTCCTCGACATAGAAATCATCCCAGATGATTTCGGATGCGGCGCCGGCAAGCACCAGCACCGGCTCGAAAACCGTCATTCCCTCCTGCGCCTGCCGCTGGGAGAACTTGCGCTCCCAGGTTCCCGGCGGAGTGTTGACCACCTCCTGCAGGCGTTCCCCGCCGTTGATCCCCGGATAAAAGCTGTAAAGTTTGAAATCTTTCTGTCCGGGAAGTTGCAGACGGAGCATCGCCAGCGAGTATTGCGGCAGACTCCGCTTTCCCTGATAGAAAGCATTCAGTTGAAGACGGTCTCCCTTTTTTACGGGAATGCTCTTTTTGAAGCGGATGACAATGTAGCCCTCATCGTTGCTTTTCACGGTTCGCAGAGCCCTGCCGCCGGAACGTCCTCCGTCGGTCAGCTCCACTTTGCCCTTTGCGCCGTCACGGTATTCCACGGCAAAGGGCAGTTCCGTTCCGGAAAAATTTTCATGCCAGAGCGCCTTGTCAAACGTATTTCCGGCAAAACGTCCCGGATTGGCACTGCTCCATGCGTCCCCTGCGGCAGACACATCCACAGCGGCGGCAAAAACCAAAGAACACAACAGATATTTCAACATCACAGCAACTCCTTATTTCCGGTTGGCAAAATGAGTCAGGAGAATCCTGCTCATCAGGGTATGTCCCGTTTCACTCAGATGAATTCCGTCGACATAATTCTCTCCGGCATATCCCTCCTTCATCGGCGTATGGAGATCGACGAACTCCGCGCCGTTCTTTGCGGCGAACTCCTTTACCGCCGTATTGAACGGAACGACAAACTGTTCCATGCCGAAGCGGGCGAAAAAGTATTTGCCCAGCGCACGTTCCCCGTTGCGCGTCATCAGCGGCACATCCGGATAAGTGGCGGAGGTGACGATGAGTTTCGCGGATGAGTGTTTACGGATCAGTTTCAGCAACCGTTCATAAGCGGGAACGACCTTTTCGGTCGCCACCACCGGAGAAGCAAACCTGTTGTTGGTCGTGGCGGCACAGTCATTGTTGCCGAGCTGAATGACAATAAAATCGTATGGCTTGTTCCATAGATTGTCATAAGCGGCGGGAGCAAAACATTTTCTGCCGAGCATCCGTTCTTCGACGCGCAGGATGTAATCGCCGCGGACGGCACGGTTTTCGATATGGAATTTGCCGGGATTGTACTTGTTGAGCCAGAAAGAAAGCTTGTCCACGGCATTGAACGAGCGGTCGAAATCGCAAAGAGAATCACCCAGCCAGAGAATGTTCACCTTGTCCGCCGTTTTGATCTTCCGCGCAAGCTCGTCAAAAGCGGCAAATTCGGCAGGGGGAAGCACGCTGACAGGAATGTCGCACGTCGCCCCGTTCATCGCGGCGGTCACATGATTGAGCCCGGCGCCGATGTTCGCTCCCTGCCAGACAATATTCCCCGAAGTATCGCTTTTCACCGGATAACGCACCATTTTCCGGCTGCGATTGAAAACCATGACCGATGCCTCCGTATCCGGCTTCGCAGTATTGAAACAAATCGGGGGAACAGAGTCTTTTTCGCTGATTACCAGGTGAGGCGTGGCAGGGCGCATCCCGACGGAGGAATCGGCAAGATCGATCAGGCGCACTTCATCGATCAGAGCCTCCCCCTCTCCTTTCAGTTCAAAGATCATGGAAAGCGTGACGGGCGCAATCTCGCTGAAATCAAAAACAGCCTCGCCTTTCCGCCATTCCGGGGTCAATGCCAGCGGCGTTTCGGACAACATGAGTTTATAATCGTTCTTCCCGCGGGAATTGACGGTGGCGGCAAGCATTCCGGCAAACAATTCGCCTTTCCCTCCGGCATAAAAAGTGATTTTGAATTTCCTGCCTGCGAGAGCAAGCTTTGTCAGATTCTGAGACACCATCCGCCCGTAAGTCTGATCTTTTTTCGGCGCCGCAGTCAGTTTTGCGGAACCGCCCCCCGATTTCGCCTCCCTGCTGTGAGTCAGTTTTCCGCTCCAGTAAGGCGGCGCATACCACGCTTCCGTATTGCGGTCGAAGTCGAATTTCCTGACAAGCGACTCTGCCGCCGCAGTAAAGGCACAGACGGAAAGAACCAGTAATAAAGTCATCTTCATTTTTGTTTTCTCCCTGAATATTATGATTTACCGAATCAGATCACCGCCGACCCATTCCGTACGCCATGAGACAGGATAAACCGGCTTCACCGGCGCTACATGCCCGTCCATGAACATTGCATTCGGACGATCGGAATGCCGGAGAGAGTATCCCTTGTTCACGAACTCAACTTTATTCGGGACTGTCGTCCCTGTCCAATGATTGACATAAGGTCCTCTGACACTGCCGATCTTGTCGCAGTCAATCAATCCCGCAACACGCCCGGGAGAACTCACACTCGATATTTTATGCGATGGATAATTCATAGAACCGGTTACATACATGCCGAAAAGGGCAGATGTATTACCGGATGAACTGCCATACGCGCCTCTTTTTGTTGCACTGTTGGCAAAGTAGGAAAAATACCATCCCCAGTAATATTTGGCTTTGGAAATATCCTGCGAAGGGCATAACCATGTTTTTACTGTGCGGATTGTTTCCGGGGTCTGCTTGCCGTCGTCCGGATTGTTGTTGCTGCCTCCCAGCTTGATTCCGCAATACGGCGCCAGCATCGTATACCATGCGGCGGCGGAACCATTCCCGCTGTAAATGGCATAACAATTATAGTCATTGTAATCCCCCTGATATCCTGCAAGTGCAATGCCGAACTGCTTCAGATTGCTGCTGCAACTGGCGCTCTGCGCCATTGCCTTCGCCTTGCTCAAAGCCGGCATCAGCATTGCCGCCAGAATCGCGATGATCGCAATCACGACGAGGAGCTCTATCAGGGTAAAATCCCTTTTTCCCTCTCTCGCGGAAAGAAAGACAGAGACCGGCGGATCATCAACCGCTCCCCCATTTTCACTTCCGCACCGCACCGACCATAACCAATACTTTTTCATTTCATTCCGCTCCTTTGATTGTAATGTATTTTGAAGGAATCCGCTTCTGCATTCCGCCGCTCCCCGCACATTCCCGGAAAAGAATGGAGGAAATCGTCTCCATATCGATCTCCCACGTGGAGAGCGGGAAAACATGGTTCCGCACGGCATGGATATGATTATGACCGCAAAGCACGATGTCCTTTCCGATGGCATAATGACTCCGGTGCAGATAGCGGATGCCGCCCAGCATGAAATAGTCCGAAAGATACATCAGGGCGGAAACCGACGGATCGGCGGTCATGACCTCGCGCGTCTTCTCGTATCCCATCGCTGTCAGCTTGTCAATGCAGTCCACTTCTCCGTTGAAATTCAGAAAAACAATATACCGCCGCAGTACTTCCTCATAGGACAGGCCGGGAAAAAGAGCACAGACGACCTGAACCCGTTCCACCTGATTCGGAGTGCCCAGCAGCAGCCTGAAGTTGGAACGCCCCTCCTGCAGAAACTTACGCAATGTGACATCAATCGAGTAAAGACTGTCATTCTGGAGGTTCCGTTGAAAACCTGAAGCAAAACCGATGACGCTGCGCCCGTTCGATACAATCTCCTCCTCAATAGCCCTGAAACCGCTCGGGTTCCCGATCCAGACAAAATGATCGGTTCCGCGCAGGATCAGCTCCCGGACCATTTTCAGATTTTCTTCCTCATCCCCGGCAATCGTCTGAAGATATGTCACATATCCGGCTCTCTCGAATTTGTCCAGAAGCAGCAGGACAAGACGCTGGTTCTGTTCCTCCAGGATCAGGCGCTGCATGGAAAGGACAATCGCCACGGTCTTTGTCTTTTCTCCGCGCAGAAGCTTGTGCCCGAACTTCTGCTTGTATCCAAGTTCGCGGGCAATCGAGAACACACGTTTCTTCGTCTCCTCAGAGCTGTAATCGTTGGGGCGCCGGTTCAGGATCTGCGACACCGCAGCCTGTGAAACTCCTGCACGTTCCGATATGATCTTAAGCATTCCCGCCATAGTTTTTCCATATATGATTTTTTAATATTAAATTTTCATATACTTAATTATAAGGAAAAATCTTGATTTGTCAATACCCGAAACGGAAGATTCCGATAAAAAATCAAAAAATAATAGTACGTTTTCCGATCATAACGCCCGGCGGATCACCTGACAGCCCGATTTTCCATCGTGGATTTCAGTATCAGGAGCCGATTCGGGATTTTCACAGTGACCGGCGGAAAGGAGGGATTTTCACGCTGTTCCTTCAGCAGTCTCACGATCTCGTTTCCGACCAGCGAATAATCAATATCGAAGCAGGTGATGGAGGGCACGAAAAGACGGTTCAGCATGTTCGAACCGATCGCGATCAGGGAAAGATCCTCCGGAATTCGGACTCCGTGATTCAGCAGGAAACTCGCGCCGGAAATCGCAATCGAACTTGACGCGGCGACAAGCGCCGTCGGACGGCATTCCGAGGCAAGAAGCTTTTCCGCAAGATGTGCGCCGGACAAGGAGTCATGAAAATCCCCGCCGGATGGAGCCCAGCCGGCAGCAATATCCAACCCGCGCTTTTTCATAAAGTCAAGATAACACCGGTAACGGCATTCATACTTTCCATTCCACGGAGAAGTCACGCCCAGAAAACCAATCCGGCGATGCCCCAGCTCATAAAGATACTCCAGCGCCTTCCCCATCTGACTCTCGAAGTCGATATAAACCTGTCCGTGCCAGTTTTCGCGGTTGAATGTCACAATCGGAAATCCCTGCGGCAGACGGCGGTCCAGAGCCTCCCGCAGTTCATCACTGCACATCGTAATGAACAAGGCATCGACCTTTGCCGGATCGATCATATAATGAAACAGCTGCTCATCCTTCAGGAGAACATCGCTCGTCAGGTAAAAAGTCTGAATCATGCCGCCGCGGATAAACGCCTCCGTCAGCTGAAAACGTTCACGTTCGAAATGCCAGTAGTCTTTTCCGAGCGGGGGAATGATATGCCCGAGCCGCATCATGCCGCCACCGAGCTTCATTCTCCCGCCGGAACGCAGAATCCGCGCGGACTCCGACGGCGTATAACCGAGCAGCCGGATTGCCTCAAGCACTTTCCTCCGCGCTTTCTCGCTCACATGCGGCTGATTGTTGATCACTCTCGAAACGGTCTGCGCAGACACTCCTGCGGCAAGCGCGACCTCCTGTAATGTGGCACTCAACGGCGACTCCTTCTGTTCTCACTGACCTGATACCGAAAGATACAGCATTTCCGCGAAAATGCAATGATTTCTGCAAGAAATTGAAATCGCATGGAAAAACACTTGATTTTTTTACATTTCACGTTAACTTACCTGAAGTTGTCCGGTTTGATGGTTGACAAACCGGACAACTTCTATATCAAAATCGATTCATACCCGGTATTTGCAATAAAAAATATTTGTTGCAGGACGTTCGATTCTCCGGAATCCGGGACAGGCAGATCATTCTCCTTCCAGAATCACAGTCGCAACGGCATGGAGCTTTTCGTGGCTGATCGAAAGATGAATCCGTTTTACGCCGAGAGCATCCGCTGTCCGCTTCGCACTGCCGGAAAGGGTCATGACGGGACGCCCGCTTTCTTTGTCGCGCAAAACCTGAATATCTTCAAATGCACATTTTGCGCCGATTCCCGTCCCGAGAGCCTTGGAAAGCGCCTCTTTCGCGCACCACCGCCCCGCAAGATAGGATACGCCGTCAAATTCGGCGGCTTCCCGTTCCGTCAGAATGCGGCGCAGGAAATAATCCCCGTGACGCTGAATCATCTTTTCAATGCGCGTGCAGTCCGTAATATCCGTTCCGAGTCCGAGAATCATGAATGGCTCCTATCGCAAAAGACGATGTTCTTTGAAGCTGAATGCTTCGCTCCGGGAAACGACCAGATGGTCCAGCAGATGAATATCCAGAAGTTTCAACGCTTCAAAAACGGCGCGCGTAAACTCACGGTCCGCCATGGACGGCTGGGTTACTCCGCTCGGATGATTGTGAACGATGATCACTCCCGCCGCTTTCTTGCGCAGAGCATCCGCCGCAATCGTGCGGGGATAAATCACCGCCGCGTCGATCGTCCCCCGGGAAACGATTTCCGCATCGATCACATGATTTTTCGTATTCAGGCAGATGACCATGATGACCTCATCGGAATAGCCCGCCAGCTTCATCCGCGCATAATTGATCAGTTTCTCCGGTGAAGAGATCACGTCGATATCCCGCACCTTGTTTTCCAGGTAACGGACACAGATATCACGCATGATCCTGAACAGCAGAGCGGAATTGTCGCCCATGCCGCCGATCTCACAGATTTCTTTCGGATCGGCATCCATGATCCCCGCAACATCCTTGAAACGGCGCAGGAGTTCCCTTGCAACCGGCTTGACGTCACGGCGCGGAATGGCATAGGTCAGGACCAGCTCGATGATGTCATAATCCGTAAAGCCGTCACCGCCAGCCTTGAGATAACGCGAACGGAGCCGCCCGCGATGCCCGTCCTTCTCCATTTCCATTTCCGTTTCACTCCTGTCTTGCCTGTGGAACTGTTCCGCCATAATATAACTTATGAAACATATTTTAGCAATGTCACAGTTTCAAAATGTGCAGTGGAAGGAAACATATCAATCAAACCGGACTCCAGAACACGGTATCCGGCGGCGTTCAGAAACTTCAGGTCGCGCGCGAGTGTGTCCGGAGAACAGGAAACATACACAATATATGCGGCGCCGCTCCGGCAGACCGCATCCAGCGCCCGGCGCTCGATTCCCGTGCGCGGCGGGTCCGCCAGAAGCAGGCTGTCCTGCGGCAAACGCCCGGAAAAAAGACGGTTCATC
>DXVA01000280.1 GCA_019408975.1 Lentisphaeria bacterium
GATGAGGCGCTTGCCGCCGTCCCGGAGAAAAAACGGCGCGGAGCGGAACTTCAGGCGGGAGTCGGAAAGTTTTTCTGGCACACCCTGCGGACCATGACGGGAATCAAGAAATGGTGGCTCCTGAACAAGCGCCTTGAGCTTGAATATGATTTTGACAGGGCGAATGCGCTTCTCGATGAAATGGAGGCTCTGATCCGCGAAGAAGCGGAAAATGTCCGGGAAACGCTTCCGCTGGTCGATGCCGATTCGCGTCTCGGCTGGGAGCCCAGCATGGACTACATGGCGGACCGGGAACATCTGGAATGGAAGCTTCGCCAGCTCGACAATCTCCTGAACAAAACACTGCCGGCATATCGCAGGACTGTTGCGCTTTGCCCGCAAATCAAATAGAAAATATGGAAAGGAAATTCTATGAAGAAAGAAATTACTGCTGCATGTTTTTCCCTGCTGCTGACTGCTTTATTCGGACTGGGGGCAGGGGAGAATCTTATTCTTGTAAAAGACGGAAATCCCGGTTCGACACGGATTCAGTTGAGTTATGATCCGAGTGCACAGGAGTTTCAGGCTGCGAAAGAACTGAATCATTATATCCGGAAGATTTCCGGGGCATCTGTCCCGTGGCAGATGCGGGCTCCGGCGTTTCAGCGGGTTTTCGGGAACTACCCCGATTTTACAGAAATCACTCTTGCGACGCTTGAAAATGGGAAATATCTTCTGCCGGACGAGGTGAAGGAGAAACTGGCAAAGGCGGAAAGCCCGCAGGCATTTTATATCAGGACAGACGGCAGCAGAATCCTGATTGCGGGCAGGGCGCCCATCGGAGTTTTGTACGGGGCATACACCTTCATTGAAAAATATCTCGGCGTCCGCTGGTTTCATGCCGGCCCCGAAGGAGAATACTGCCCCGCCGCCGGAACCTTGAGCGTTCCCGCGATTGATGATTTTGAGTCGCCCGCCATCGAGCGGCGCATGATAGGCGCATGGCGCAGATCGCTGACTCCGTGGAGTGTGGATGACCATAACCGCTGGAACCGCAGAAACAAAATGCACTACGGTGCGTCTCTGCCTGCCGGAATGTCGCGCGAAGCGCTGGACCTTGCCCTGTGCGGCGATGAAAAACCGGCGGGAGGCGGGCATCTCACGTTTGAGCAGGCGGTGCCGCAGAAACTCTTTGCGGAGCATCCCGAATACTTCCCGCTTCAGGGAGGGAAACGTGTCTGCAAAGCTCGTTCCCAGCGCTGCCTGAGCAATCCCGATGTGCAGAAAATGGTGATTGACTTCGGAGTGTCGCTCGCGAAATACAATACTTTATTCGGCATCGGTTTCCATGATTCCACGGACGGCTGGTGCGAATGCGGCGAATGCAGGAAGCTCGGCACATACAACGGTGTTTACAAGCTGAGTACCGCCGCCCATCGTTTCGCCGCGAAAATGACTTCGGAAATACTGAAACGGAATCCCAGCGCGGGCGGACAGCGCATCCTGATCTATTCCGACTTCCGCAATCCGCCGGATGATCCGTCCATTCGCTATGACGGCAGAGTCAAGGCGCTTTACTGTTCGCACCAGCGGTGCTATGTGCATCCTCTGGATGACCGGAGCGGCTCCTGCAATAAGAAATTCCACCGTGAACTGCTGGAATGGCGGAAACACTGCCCGAATCTCGGCATTTACGACTATTATGCCTATGCAGCCTCCCCGTATGCGCCGATGGAATACACGCTGGCGCGGGACCTCAGACTTTATAAGGAACTGGGGCTGAAAAGTTTTTATGACGACTGCACGAACAAGGACCTTCCGATAGCGTCCTCCAACTGGCAGTTCTATTATGTGCTTGCAAAAATGAGCTGGAATGCAGAGCTCGACGTTGAAAAACTGATGGATGAAGCCTATACGCTTTATTACGGCAGGGCTTCCAAACCGATGAAACAGTATCATGCCCTGCGGCGTGAACTCTGGGAAAGCGCCCCCGGGCACGCATCCTACGGCGGTCCCCGCCGCATCGGTTACTGCCTGACCGTGGAGGGCGCGGAGCAAAGGCTCCTCAACTTCCTCGCCGAGGCGGAAAAACTTGCAGGAAATGACGGAGTTCTGAAAAAACGGATTGCCATGGACAGGGATTTCCTGACCCGTTTCTGGATCGCGGAAGCCGCAAAGATCAAAAAGCTCATGTCAGGTCAGAAAGATATTCCCGTCGTCAAGGCGGATTCCAAAATCGCGATCGACGGTGAATTGAACGAGGAGATATGGCGCAGGGCTCCTCTTGTCACCGGATTCCGGACTTTGAACGGTTCGCAGCCCGTCGAGGCGACACGTGTAAAAGTCGCGTATGACTCCGCCAACTGGTATTTTGCTGTTGAAGCGATGACTGAACATGCCTGGGGACCGCTGAAAGCCGCGGCGAAAGAGCAGGACTCCGCAGTGTATTCCGATGATTCCGTCGAAATATTCCTGATGCCGCCGGACGGCGATTACCATCATATCGCAGTGAATTCGCTCGGGACGGTTTATGATGCGAAAATCAGAGATGTCTCCTATCAGTCCGGCGCGGAGGCCGGGACGAAGGTTTTGAAAGACCGTTATGTGGTCGAAATCAAAGTTCCCGTTGCTCCGATGGGGCGGAAAATCGAAGACGGGCAGGTCTGGCGGATGCATTTTCACCGGAACTGCCGCAACCTTCAGCCGCCGAAAACCTCTGAAGGAAGTTCGCTGGACGGGACTCCGCCGCATGAGCAGACCCGGTTCCGCCGCGCGATGATCGGCAGAAGCGCAATCAGCAACGGCGAATTTACGCGGCTGCGCGACGTGCCGCCTGCACAGCAGAAAAATATTGCGGGCAGACAATTTCCTTTCGGCTGGAACGGCATCGGAGCACGCATGGTTGCGGAGAACGGAAAAAATTCCATTCTTGTGAATAATGTCATCTACTCCATGATGACGGTTCCGCGCGAAGAAAACGGTTATGTGATCCGCGGCGAAGTGATGGCTTCCGGCAAAGGACGGATGAAAATTACAGTCAGTTCCTGCGTAAGAAAGCCTGATGACAAACGGGGATTCGGGCATGAAAACAGACGTGTGGTTCTGGATGCGGCACTGAAAGGGGAACCTGCTGTCTATCCCTTCCAGTTTGAGTTCGCGCCTTACGAGAACGGTTATTTTTATATCAATGCATTGAATGCGAAGATTGATCATGTCGCCGCAAGCATGACGGCAAAATGAACAAATATTTTCAGACAGAAAACTTTTACGGAAAGGAAGGTAAAATGAAACAACAAACTGTTATGGCGTTTGCATTCTCCCTGCTGGTGTCCGCAGTCTTTAACGTCGCGGGCGGCGAGGTGGTGCAGAATGGAAAATTCACGGAAACCGGCGCACCTCCGAAAAATGCGAAAGGAATTATCGGAACGCAATGGGTGAAGAACTGGAATTGCGCGGGAGCCGCGGAACTGAAAGAAGGAGCAATTCATCTCTCCGCCGGCGTGATCTACCAGTTTCTTTATCTGCCCGCCGACGGAAAGCCATATGTCCTGAAAGGCGAGATCAAAGCATCTTCCATGCCGGGGAAGAACGGAGTATTGGATGCCCGGATGAGCACCTGTGTCCGCAAGAATCCCAATATGCCTTTTCAGCATGCGATTCAACGGAAATTCGGGCCCTTCAAACTTGCCGATGCAGTCCGGGGTTATCAGTTTGAACTGAAAATCGAGCCGTATGAACAGGGATATTTCTATGTCGGAGGCTCCAATGTCAAGATCGAATCCGTATCTGTCGCGGCGGAACCGGCGGCGGAAAAATGATGCACGGCAATGAATTCAATCCGTCGGAAGCCCGAATTGTTTCAGCTTCTTCCGCCGGAACCGTGGAATATTTCGCGGCGGAAGAGCTGCGGCGCGGCATTGCCCGGATGACAGGGGCTGCCGTGCCGGTTGAGACGGAAAAAACAGACGGCGGATTTACCATCGAACTGGAGGTTTTGAACGGAAAAGATGCGGCTCTCCGCTTCGACGGTTTTCGGATATCCGTGCCGGAAAAACGGATTCACATTGCGGCGAATCTTCCGCGCGGGGTGCTGAACGGAGTGTATGAACTGCTGGAATTCTGGGGCTGTCGCTGGTTTTTCTATCGGGAACAGCCATTCTTTCCGCATTTGGAACGTCTTTCTCTGCCGGAATCGCGGACCGTCAACCCCGACCTCGAACTGCGGGGCGTCTGCATCTTTCCAGTCAATACGGAACACTGTGAGGATTTGCGCCGGATCATCGGCTGGCTTGCATGGAACCGCTTCAACCTGCTGATGACTTCGGTCTGCCGTACCAGGAAACGTGACAACGGCTGGGAAGTCGAATGGCGTCAGGTGGAGGGGGAACTTCTGCCGGAACTGCGGAAACGCGGCATGATACTGAACATCAGCGAACATTCCGGGCGTTACTTTTTCCCGGTTTCCTATTTCAGGGAACATCCCGAATGGTTTGCCATGGACAGCGAGGGAAAACGCTTTGCCACCGGACAGATCTGTTATTCCAACGAGGAAGCGGTCCAGACTCTTGCCCGGAACTTTGCGGAATATGCGGAGCGGCATCCGGAGGTGGAGATTCTCGGCACATGGCCGGAAGACGGCTATGGATTCTGCAAATGCGAACACTGCCGGCGTCCCGGAACCGTATTGAAAGCCGTCAACAGAATCGCGGATGCGCTCGAAAAGGTGCGCCCCGGCCTGACGGTGGAATATCTCTCTTATACAAGCGAAACCAGCGATGTGCCGCCGGATATTCTGCCGCGCGGCAATATGTCGATTCTGGTTGCGAACATGCGCGTGGCGGAGGAGTGGAAGAAAAAATCGGATGCCGTCGGCGGGCGCGGCGTATATCGCCTGCATTATCATATCACGGACAACACCGCGGAACGCGCCAACCTGGCGCTGCGCTTCCATGAGATCAGGCATGACTGCCGCGAGACGAAAGATGGCGGCCTGCGCGGGATCATTCCGTTTTTCATCGGCATTGATACCTGGTGGCGTTCCTCGCTGAACCTCCGTTTCCTGAGCTGTTTTTCGTGGGATGTGTCGAAAACGGTTGACGAGGTGCTTTCGGATTTCTGCCGGAACCGGTATCCGTCCGTCGCGGAACAGATGAAGGAACTGTTCCTGCGCCTGGAGAAAATTCCGATGGTCAGCCAGAACCGTCCGCCGCGCTGGCCGCTGTGGCAGGAATGGGAGAGCATGAGAACGGAGTTCTCCGGTCCCGCGTGGGAAAAGACGAAACATACGTTCGACGACTTGCGACAGACTCTGGATGAACTCATGGCGCTTGCTTCGGAACCGGCGGAACACTTTCGTCCGGTTATGGAGTTCATCGAGTTTCAGCGCCGGATGTTCGAGGCGTGGCACTATCGCGCATTGGCTGTTCAGGCATTCGGAAGAAACGACCGGAATGCAGTGCGAAGCTGTCTGGAGAAAACGGCGGAATATGAGCAGATCCTTGCGGATCAGGTGCGGAATTCCGAAAACGGTTCCGGCGTTGCAGGCGCATGGATCGACTATGAATTTTTCCTGAACTGGCGTCTTCAGCTGGATAAACAGCTTCTGGAGATGCGCACGCCGGAAAATATGATTCCCGTGACCGATGAGAATCCGGATGTGGAATTTTTCCTGCCGGGGCTTCTGGAAAACCGGAAGGCATAACGAAATCGTTCATTAAAAAAATGCTTCGTGCAGGACTTTCAGTCCTGCTTCGGTCCAGCAGAATAAGCTGGTCGCCGCAGGCGAAATCCCCGATACCCCGCGTGCCCTGCACCGG
>DXVA01000281.1:0-1127 GCA_019408975.1 Lentisphaeria bacterium
CTTCTTTCTTCCTTCGATTGTTCAATTGTTTTCCTGTTCAATTGTTCAATTGTTTTTCTACTTCTTCCTTCCGTGTTCCCTGTTCTTCTGTTCTTCCTTCGAGGGTGAAAATGAGAATTTTCACCCTTATAGAGCTCCTCATCGTGATTGCGATCATTGCGATTCTGGCGGCAATGCTTCTGCCTGCTTTGAGCAAGGCGCGGGAGAGGGCGAAAACCATTGCATGCACATCCAACCTGAAACAGCTTGCAATGGTCGTGAAGATGTATGGCGACGATTATAAAGAGGAGATGCCGCCTCCACCGATGTCCGATGTATATCCCGGGCGCTGGGTCTACTGGATGGGCGGTTCATCGAGCAACGGCGAGTTCTATCTGAAAAATCCGTCTCTCGGGGATCTGTTCTACCGGAATTACATAAAAAACTGGAAGCAGACCTATTGCCCTGCCGGATTTGACGCCAATCCGAAAATCCTTGTCCGCGGCGCCCCGAATGACGCTGTTCACGGAATCAAAGGTTTTCCGTTCACTTATTACGGCGCCTACTGGCGGCTGAGCGGCTGGCGCACCAACTCTGCAAAAAGCTTCAAAAAAGCAAGGCCTCACTGGATACTGATGCATGACCTGACTTACAAGGATCGTTTCATCAGTCCGGCGGACTGTGCGCCGAACCATATGAACGGCAGTCTGATCTCCGGCGGGAACTTTGCCTATCTCGACGGACACGTTTCATGGCTGAACCGGAATCAGTTGAATATCGTCGCCGCGACTTATCACCGGATGCCATCGCAGGTGCCCGAGGACTGAGAGAGCCGGAATTCCATCGGTGTCTGTTTCATGTATTTGCTGAAACAGCGGGAAAAATAGTTGCTGTCCGTGAATCCTGCCTCCAGTGCGATGTCCGTCACGGAGCGATCTGTGGAGACCAGCTTTTCCGCGGCGTCTCTGAGGCGGAGCAGAATGATGTAGTTCAGCGGGGAACGTCCCGTGACAGACTTGAAATGCCGCAGAAAGGACGTCTCCGACATGCACGCCCGTTTTGCAAGCTGCTTCAGCGAAAGATTTTTTGTATAATTTTCGGTAATGAATGTAAGACAGTTCTTCAGCCCCGGCGGGATGCATTCCTCC
>DXVA01000281.1:1148-2451 GCA_019408975.1 Lentisphaeria bacterium
GCACGGCTTTTTCCTATGGCGGCCGGTCAGCTTTCCGCGCCGTAAGCCTCCAGCAGGATCGGGATGAACTGCAGGAACGCCCCGAAAACTGTCAGACCGTATGCCGGTGCCTGCTTCTGCTGCGCCAGCCATGCGTTATACAGCAGATGATGCACCTGTTCCAGTTCCGCCGGATTGAGATGCAGCTGCGGATAGGAGTGAAGCATCCGGTAGTATTCGCTTTTTTTCATGAACAGTGCGGCGAATCCCGGATGGCGGATCAGTTCGCGGTAGGGGACGGGGAGTTTGTCGAATTGAAAAGTCACATTCATCAGTTCGACCTCCGATTCTTCCGAATAGCTGTGCATGTCGCCCGCCGGAATCACGAGAACATCTCCGGCTCTGATCTCCTGCGAACCAAACTGCGTTGAATAGAGGGCGCTGCCGTGAAACAGGACAGCAATCTCCGTGAATTCATGAGAATGAAATCCCAGAGCGCTGCTGGTCTGAGTCGGGCGCAGATAGATTGAAATATCATGATGCCCGAAAATCTGTTCCGCGGTGAGTATTACTTTTCCAGCCATTTTCTTTTTTCCATTTTCTGCTGCTGAATAATAATACCTCCTCAGGAACATTTTTCAAATGCGGGTGATGAGATTTATGGCAACCGGAATGAACATTACTTCAGATTTTATTATTACATATTGTTTGCAGATATCAATATGATGCTGTAATTAAGCTGACCGATACAGGCTTTTTCCTTAATCTTGCAATTCATATTTCTATATTTTTTTGTTATTTCTTTATTTGTCGCTTGAAAAAACTTCTTTATACATTACTGTATAGTCTTAGATTCCTTGAAAGAATAATGATAAAAATTCCTTATTCCGCCAAGGAATAGTAAAATAAATAACTATAAAGAAAGGGGGATATTTTTGATTGTCAGATTTTTCTGTGGATTGAAACCTTGAAAGAATTATGCGGAAATAAACTAAAAGAAGAAGACGCATCCTCTGTTCTCCGCAGAGAATGCGTAAGTCAAGATGAAGTCTCATTGTTCTCAATACGGAATGTATCAGATGAATCAGAAAGATGTGCCCAACCAAAAGACAGAGATATGCTTGGAGTGTAATGCATATATAATGTCCGAAAAACATGCTGATTTGGTTCGTTATGATGTTTCATTCAATATCAGACTGTGCTTTTGTGGAAAGCTGATACATGGCATTATAGCTTTTCTATTTGCCATGTAATATAAGTGGAAAACAGGATTAACGGCAATTTATGTCGTTCTGAGTGAATTGCCGCTGATCTGCATATTGGG
>DXVA01000281.1:2461-5781 GCA_019408975.1 Lentisphaeria bacterium
TATTGGGATCATATAGAATTAAAATGATTGCCGCATCTGGTGAAGTGTGTGCATTGCGATGCGCCGCATATTTCGGGAATCCCAGTTTTCTGTAAGGTTTTGAATTGTGTCGCATTCGCCGTTGTGATTTTGATTCCGGCGTTCAGGAGAGGTTCCATTGATTTCACATCTGCCGCAGCCGTTTTCCTGCCGCTTGCCGTCAGCCTGCTTTTTTCTTTGGTTTGCAAACGTTCCTGAACTGTGCTTTCAAAATCCTCTTTCCGGGTATATATTACCGGTTACTTGGAACAACCGGAGGTGAGAGATGGATATGATCGTGGGATATCTGCATACATTGAAGGAGAATTTGTCGCCGTATCCGTGGGCATACAGTGTGATCGTCGCATGTGCGCTCATTGTCATGGCATGGATCGTCAACTGGATTACGAAACGGATTCTGCTTCACGGAGTCGGCAGGTTGATGCAGGCGCTGCCGTCGGGGGAGAGCGAGGAGACTCCGGTAAGGTTGTCCGCCATTTCGCATCTGGCGAACATCGTTCCGGCTCTTGTGCTCGCGGGCGGGGCGGCGATGATTCCCGGAATCCGTGAAACACTTGTCGTCATCATCCGCAATGTCTGTTCCGCCTTTATCGTTTTGAGTGTCGCATTGACGCTGGCGAAGATACTGGATCTGGTGGATATCGCCTATCGCCGCCGTCCCGATGCGGCAAGCAAACCGATCAAAGGATATCTGCAACTGTTCAAAATCTTTATCGGGCTCGTGACTGTCATCCTGATGATTGCGGTTCTGATCAACCGCAGTCCGCTGATTCTTCTTTCCGGACTGGGCGCGATGGCGGCTGTTCTGATGCTGGTTTTTCAGGATACGATTCTCTCCGTTGTGGCGAGCGTGCAGCTCGGCTCGAACGACATGGTGCGGATCGGCGACTGGATTGAGATGCCGAGCCTCAACGCGGACGGCGATGTGATTGAAATCGCGCTTCATACGGTCAAGGTGCGGAACTGGGACAAGACCATTACCACGATTCCGATCCGCAAGCTCATCACGGACTCTTTCAAGAACTGGCGCGGAATGCAGGAAGTCGGCGGGCGGCGCATCAAGCGTGCGCTTTACCTTGATCAGCGCAGTGTGCGTTTTCTTGACGACGCCGAGATCAAGCGTCTGGAGGAGTTTGTGCTTCTGGATGATTATCTTCAAAAAAAGCGGGAGGAACTGAAAGCATGGAATGCGGAACTTGATGCGAGAGGAGCCAAACCGATCAATGAGCGGCGGGTGACGAACCTCGGGACGTTCCGCGCGTATGTCGAGCACTATCTGCGGAATAATCCGCACATTCGCCAGGATATGATTGTGCTGGTTCGCCAGCTTCAGCCCGGAGCGACGGGGATTCCGCTGGAAATCTATTGTTTCACAAATGATACGCGCTGGGTTGTTTATGAGGGCATTCAGTCTGACATCTTCGACCATCTGCTGGCGATCCTGCCGATTTTCGATTTGCGCGTTTTCCAGCAGTGCAGCGATACCTCGGGCATGGTGGTGACGTCTCCCGCCCTGCTTTCACAGTCGTCCGCCGCCGGGAAGAAGTGAGGTGCGGCCGGCGGGCTGATTCCAGTGTCCGCCTCTGAAGTTGGGCGGAACGGCGAAAAAGTTGCGGGAGTGCCGTGATTTCAAATTGCAAAAAAGAGAAGACTATGGTATATTCCCTGCATTGCATTGAAACAAAAACAATTATGTGAGGTATGAAAAATGACGACATCCATCGGCGATACTCTTGCCCAATACAAAATCATTCCCGTTCTGGTTCTTGAAGACCTTGAGAGCGGACTCAGGAGATGTGAATTGCTCTGTGAATGCGGGCTTCCCGTGGCGGAAATCACGTTCCGCACGAAAGCGGCGGAGTCCATTATCCGCGAGGCATCCAGGCGTTTCCCTGAAATGTTCATCGGCGCAGGCACGATTTTGAACACTGCCGACCTGCACCGGGCATTCGATGCGGGCGCGAAGTTTGCCGTCGCTCCCGGATTCAATCCCACGGTGGTCGGCGAAGCCATGAAGAACGGGTATGCCTTCGCTCCCGGAATCTGCACGCCGTCTGAAATCGAACAGGCATACGAGCTCGGCTGCCGTTTCTTCAAATTCTTCCCGGCGGAAGCGGCGGGCGGCGTCAAGATGCTCAAGTCCATTGCCGCGCCTTACAAACACCTCGGAATCAAATTCATGCCCACCGGCGGCGTCACGATCGACAATGCGGCGGACTGGCTTGCGGTTCCCGAAGTTTCCGCGGCGGGCGGCACATGGCTGAACAAAGCGGACGCCGAAGGCATTAAAAAAGCCGTGGCTCTCGCAAAGTCCCTCTGATGAACTGACAATCAAACCGGAGAACGTTTTATGTTTGGGAAAAAAGAGAAAATCAAAGTCGGAGTCGTCGGTGTCGGTGTCCTGGGGCATCATCATACCAGACTCTATAAAGCGAATCCGGATGCCGAACTGATCGGCGTCTATGACGTTTCTCCGGGAGCCGCCGCTGATATCGGCAGGGAATATGGTGTGCCCGCATTCGACACGGTTGCGGAGCTCGCTGAAAAATGCGACGCTCTTACCGTTGCCGTTCCCGCGACGAGCCATTATGAAACAGCCATGCCGCTCATTGAAATGGGAAAGCACATCCTGATGGAAAAGCCGATTGCGGCGACGGTCGATGAGGCGCGTGCGATGGTGAAAGCGGCGGAAATGCGCAATCTTGTGTTCGGGGTAGGGCACGTGGAGCGTTTCAATGCCGCGATGGATTTTCTGGAGAAGAACCGTTCCAATACGCTCTTTATCGAGGCGCACCGCCTTGCGAAATACCCGCCGCCGCGTCCGGGCCTGCACCGCCGCGGCACAGAGGTCAGCGTTGTGCTTGATCTGATGATCCATGATCTTGATCTCGTGCTTACGATGGTCGGCAGCGACGTGGAACGCTTCGACGCCGTCGGAATGCCCGTTCTGAGCAAAACAGAGGATATCGCGAATGTCCGCATCAAGTTCAGGAACGGGACTGTCGCCAACGTGACGGCGAGCCGCGTCAGTACCGAACCCATGCGCAAGTTCCGTGTTTTCCAGACAGACTCCTACATCTCGATGGATTATGCCAAAAGCACCGGGAAGATTATCCGCAAGAGTTTTCTCGGAGTTGCCAGCAAGCATGTCAATCTCTGTGAGAAGAATGCACTCGCGGCGGAAATCAATGACTTCGTGCAGGCGGTCAGGAAGACGAAGGAAGGTCCCATGATCGTTCAGCCGCGCGTGACCGGCGCGCAGGGGTTGCGTGCCCTTGAGC
>DXVA01000282.1 GCA_019408975.1 Lentisphaeria bacterium
TCCCGCCGGAGTAGGCAACTCCGACCACTTTCGGTTTCGCGCCGTTTGACGCTTCTATCAGCGTGAATTCACTCATATTATTTCTCCTCCCAATGAGTTACTACAAATTTTCCGAACGGACCTTTACAATCAGGCCGGAAGTCTCCAAGGCCAATCCGTTTTCCCGCCGCATCCAAAATCTCACGCAACAGTTCACTTGTCATAACGTCATCATCAAGACGTATAGTGAAGCGTAAACTCCAGTCATTGAATTTGGGACGATAACAAAGGATTCGACCACCTGTAGCGGGGACTCTTACTGCACGTGTATCTACTTCCCAAGGTTCATCGTAAATAATAGGAATTTCAACACTTTCAATTTCAACACATGCAGGAATCAAGCTTGATTTGATGGTCGTGACTTTGCTTTTTCCTGACTTAAAAAATTTCCCTGCATCAATCAAACAACGAAACATATTGGGTTGCGGAATCATCGGCTTGCCATCGTTTCCGATATACAACTTTTGTTCCGCCTGCGTCCGTGGAGACCCCTTATCGCCTTTCATGGCGCTTTTGTTTCCGGTAGTTGCTGTAATTTGAGCCATATCTGTAAAATTGTTACAAAGCAATGGTGTCGTACCTTTGATTTGGATTTTGATTTCCTTCATCAAAAAACTCCTTGGTTTTGCATTGGTTCGCGTTGCCGAGCAGGGCATCGCCACGCCTGACCGAGGCAAGGCCCGCATAGCCCAGCAAAGCCATGCGGTAAATTATTCTGTTTCAGAATCATCATTGGCTGATGAGCCCGATTTTGCTTTCTCTTCCGAACTTGATGGATTTTCAGCCATTGCAAGATCGTTTAGAACCGGGATATTCAGTTCTCGCATCAGTTGATATTCTTTTGCTCTTTGTCGCAGAACAGACAAGTAATCCCGTCCGTCCTTGGCACACTCTGCCGCAAGTGTCGTTGTGTTACTTTCGAGGCGAACACGCTGTGCGTCTGCTTCTTTTAATGGGTCAACATGCACGAATGAATCCCAGTACCAGAGATGCCTCGCACCCTTTGCCGCAAGATGTTCCAGTAGTAAATATTCCCGGAACCACACCTCAAAAATCCGGTTCAGGACTTCCGTTTCCCAGAACGACCGGTCGACAAGAATGCTTTTATGGTAAATCTGGTTGTCCAGTCTGCCGCTGGCGTAGTTGTGCCCGGAAAAATCTCCCGCCAGCGTGCCGTAGGTCGTCACCACACAGCGGGCGATTTCGCTCAGAATGATCTTCACGAACTCCGCATGGTTCGCCGCCGGCTGTTTGGGATCAAGCTGTCCCATTTTCCACCCGGCCGGAACCGTCAGCATCATGTTCCGTTCCAGCGGAATGGCATCCATGGGCTCGACTTCATCCGATTCGCCGTTCGGCGGGGCGTCCGTGTAGAGAATCGCCGCAAAATCCGCCGCGGCCTCCGCTGCGGAAAGCACAGCAAGATTGTATCTGCGCAGTTGGGCAAACAGCGGCAGTGCCGGTGTGATCTCGGGAACTCCTCGATGCAATCCCGGACGATCCTGACGGTAAATGTGAATCATGTATTCCGCCGGAATGTGGATCGCATCGTCCCCCGGCATATACCGGATGTCGCCGGGATGGTACTTCAAAACCCGGTAGTCCGTCGGATTTCCCCAACGGTCATACGAGATTCCGTCGACACTGGTATCATCTTCGAACCAGCGCAGTTCACCGGAAACACGATCCGCCTCGATCAACTGCAGGTCCAGTTTCACGCCGTGGCGGATTTTGGGATTCGTTGCCAGCACGGCAAACGCTTCGCCATCCTGACAGCGGGCCATTCGCATCGTCCGGAGTTTCGGAGCAAGACGAACGGCATCCGACCAGCGCATGAATGCCGTTTCCACAGCATCGTTGAACGTCTCGTCGGCGGATAGCATCTGCAGTCGCGGCCCCGTGCCGATGGTGTCGTTTGCGAGCATCTGCACCAGTCCTCTGGCGTAGGAATTGTTGGCAACTTCGTAGCGCGAGCGCATCCGCAGCGTCCGGCGGACTTCCGGCGCGGCCTCCATGTCCGCCGACAGATGATCCGCCGCCGACCAGTGACGCCAGTTGTCCCGCGTCGTCTGCGCCGCATCAAACCGGGCGCGGACAAGCGGCTTCGGAGGGGTTCTGCTCCGAAAAATGGATTTGAGTCTGTTGAACATCGATGGATCCTCACGCCCCTGAATGGCACAATTTGGTTATCTTCAGGCCGGAAGTCCGGGATTTTACCGCCTTTTTCGACGCGAGATATTCATCTGCCGCAATCTGATCGGCAAGGGAATGCTGCTCGACCTTCTGTCCGTCCACTTCAGCAGACTTCGGTCCCGAGGCATTCCGCTTGATCGCCTCTTCCAGTGTTGTCTCTTCTGGCATAGATTATTCCTGTAAAACGAAGTTTGATGTATTATTCGTCCGGAATTAGCGCCATTCGGCGCTAATTTAATATTTGGGTTCATACTTCCCGCGATGGGATTCACATTCACCGATGATGAACTCCGCATAATGATCGCATTTGTTGAGAAGTGCGCACTCGATTGCCGCAAACGATCTCCGCATTTTGCGGATCTTTTTCTTCAGTTTGCGATACCGGGCGGCCAACTCGGCATATTGTGCTGAACACTCCAGGCATTCCACATCAGCTTCACTCATTGATTTCCTCCGTTTGTTTGAAATCAGCCTCACGTGAGGCTGATTTTGTAGTTCTGCTGTGATATAATTTTCTCATCCGTGCAAAATTTCCTCTTCCACCTTCTGAATCCGTTCCCCGATCCACATCATACAGTTCACTGCCATGGAGTTTCCGCAGGCTTTGTATCTGGGCGCATCAGGACATTCCTCCTCGGATTTACCATTCCAGGGAATTCGCGTGTGATTGTCGGGGAAACCCATCAAGCGCTCGCATTCAAGGGGAAGCAGTTTGCGAACTGTCGGTTTTCCGGATGGCGTATAGGCGACTCCATGCACATCTCCGGCAGTCTGCGTATACATCACACCTTCTTCAGAAACCCCCATTCCCGATCCCCCGGAACGTTCACCGGGCTTCATTTTGTCTCCGTCAAGTGCAATTGGTTCGACAATTACCGTTTCCGCGCCGGGACCGCCTGCCGTAACGGTTTTTCCAGCTTTCGCCTCCGTCACATAAAGACCGCCGTTCGGACGATCGTTCCTTCTGCCGTTCGCATCGCAGAACGAAACGTGAAAACATTCTTCACGAGCTACCGCAGGAGTCACTTCCGTGCGCATCGTAGGGAAAACCTCATTCCAGAATCCCTGCAGATCACCTCCCGCATCGTTTTTAATGAAGCCGATGGCTGTTTCCGGTTCCCGTGGAACTTCCTGGAGGAGCGGAAGATTGTTCCCTCCTGTACCCATACGGGCAACGATGGATTGTGACACTTCGACCGATTTTATACGGGAATCGGGAGCATGGTTTTCATAGCACAGAAAATCTGTTCCGGCCTGTTCAATCACACATTGGAGACGCCCTTTGTCCGGCATGAACTGCTGATCGCTCGTCCGCGTCAGTGTACCAGCCTTCTGGGAACCGTCCCACCAGTCTGTCGAAGCAGAGCCTCCTTCAGAACCGGCGGAAGCGTTTTGCCTCTTCGTGCGGCGCGGCGGAGTATCCCCTCCGCACATTTCACCGTCAAATAGTACCTGGGCGGGATATTTCCACTGACCAGAATATCCGATAAGGAAGAGACGCTTCCGGCGCTGCGGGATTGCCCTCGGAAATTGTTCCACTCGGGTAAATTGAGAGTCAAGTACTCTCCATGCCACTCCGAATCCTCCCGGAGCCGGAGTGACGATTCCGCATTTTCTCCATCCGCTTTCAGGGACCGGGACATTCCATCCACAGAGCAGGGAAACAAATCGTCCGAAATCCTCGCCTCGGCGGCTGGAAAGAGCAGCGGGGACATTTTCCCACACAACCCAGCGGACTCCAAGCTCAAAACACAGCCGTACAAAGTCGAGAGCGAGCACGCTTCGCTGACCTTCAAATCCCAGTCGTTTCCCTGCGATTGAGAGATCCTGGCAGGGTGTCCCCCCGACGAGCAGGTCGATATGTCCGTCATAATCCTCCTTCTTTATTAGGGTAAAATCTCCGAGGTTCGGAATCGTGCCGCCATCCGGCATTTCCGCTATCAGGGACTGCCAGGAAAGGCGCTGTTTCCGGTCTTTTTCATCCGATGCGGCGTCCGGATCAAGCGGTCGGAGCGGTTTCATCGCGCCGAGCCGCTGCATCAGCACCGCGGCGGGGAACGGCTCCACCTCCGAGAAGAAGGCCGGAGTCCAGCCCAGATGCCGCCAGGCGAGGCTCGCCGCCTCAACTCCGCTGCAAATACTGCCGTATCTCATGTTCGTCCTTTCGTTGTTGAATCAATGTGTCTCTATCGGGGTTACTGCCACCCAGGGGTCCATTTTGGCCCTTGTTTTTGAAAAAAAATCAAAAAATTTTTAACGCAAGGCCAGAATCAGGCATTTAGAGACCGACATCGAAAAACCGGTTGAGGGAGAGTTCCATTTTTCGCCATCGAATACGATTTGAAATAATCGCTGGACAGTGTATATTTTGCTTCAAACAGGTTAGTATGAAAAGGAGTCCGCTATGGGACAGGGAAGACATAAGGAAGAGAATATCACGAGGCGGCAGGCGGAAGTGATGCAGGAGATCTGTCGGTTTTTCTCGATATACCGGAAAATGCCGACGATGCAGCAGGTGGCCGATGCTTTCGGAATCGCCACGCCGACCATCTACGATATTTTTCAGGAGCTGGTTCGCAAGGGATACCTGAAACGCATTGAAAAGGGAGCCCTCAAGCCCTATGTGATCAAAAAAACCGTTGAGCCGGAAGCTCTTGTCACGATTCAGATCCCTGTTCTCGGCGAAATCCCCGGAGGTGTGCCTGTGGAGGAGTTCGAAGATCGGAGCGGCGAAGAGACCGTTACCGTGGATAAAGCCCTCACCAACAACGGGGATGTGTTTGCACTGCGCGTGAAGGGCGACAGTATGATCGGCGCTGGCATCAAAACCGGCGACATCGTCATCATCCGTCACCAGCCTATTGCCGCTGACGGGGACATCGTGGCGGCGTCCGTCAACAATGAAGTGACGCTGAAGCGGCTCGTGAACCGTCCCGACCGCATCGCGCTGGAAGCGGAGAATCCGGAATTCAAACCCATTGAGCTTACTCGTTACGACTCCTTCCGTGTTATCGGCAAAATGGTGGGTATCATCAAACAGGAGGCAGATAACAATGGCGGGGAGTAATTTACGAAAATTCAAGAACCCGGAGGTTCTACGAAAATTCTCGTTCCAGCGTCTACTGGAAATGGTGGGACGCTACAAGGGCTATTTCGACCGGATGCAGTTCCAGATCGAAGGCGCGACCGAGGAGACCTTCGATTATGACAGGCTTGCGGAAATCCTTTCGAATCAGATGTTCGTCGGTGAATACGAGGAACTTTTTAACGGCTTCGCACTTGTCGGAGCCACCAGCATGGAATGCTTCAACGACATCCTGCGAACTTTTATTTCGAGAAGCAGTTATGCCGGTGAACTGACGGACACCATGTCCACGGCGGATATGGCTCTGCTGGTGTATCTCCATGACCCCGAAGAACTCAGCGTTCTTGAAACGGACTATGCCGCACTGAAAAAGAAGTCCTTTGCGATGCGGGCGACGCGGCGTGACATCCGCAATCTGGTCATCACTCCGGCGCAGATCCGCGACTTCGAAGAGGGAATGAAT
>DXVA01000283.1:0-4726 GCA_019408975.1 Lentisphaeria bacterium
CTCCTTCCCGACCTGCCCCGGGGGCGCTATGAACTGCACGCGGATATTGACACCCTCGGAGTCCGTTCACTTCTTCAGGTGTCCTTTTTACAGGAAAACATGCTTCTCGACGGCAGTTTCTCCATTCCGGAACAGAGTCTGGCAAAGCCGCTGGACCTGGGAAAATATGTTCCGGCGCTGGAATCATTCCACTTGAACTCCGCCTCCCTGAAAGCGGACTGCTCCTACCGCTGGACTCCGCTCGGACAGCGAGGCAGCGCGTCGGTCGATCTTTCCCAGATCAATGTGGAGTCGGCAGAAAAGAAACTCAAGCTGACGGACGCCGCATTCCGCTTCTCTCTGCCGGGTCTGCCGGAACTCGAAAGCGCCGCCGGACAACGTTTCCGGTTCAAGGCATTTCAGTTCGACAACCTGAAATTTGATTCGGGGCGCGTCAATTTCCGCATGGAAACGCCGAAGGTCTGGCATCTGGAAAACGCGACTTTCAACTGGTGCGGCGGAAAAATCCGCATCGGCTCGGTCAAGATTGCCCCGGAAACAGAACGTTTCAGCACCGTCATGTATTGCGACAGAGTCCGGCTGGGACAGCTTCTCGCGCAATTCGGGATCGGCGCGGACGCGGGGGACAACGCGGCATTGAACGGCACGATTCCGGTTTCGATCCGTAACGGCAGGATCATCTTCCGAAACGGTTTTCTCTATTCCACGCCGGGAGAGACGGGCATTCTCAAACTGATTCCGAATGCAACGGTCAACGCGATGGGACAGTCTTCCGTCGAAATGTCCTTCGCGCTCTCCGCCTTGAAGGATTTTCAGTATCAATGGGTCAAGCTCACGCTGAATACGGCGGAAGATGACCTCAAACTCAAATTTCAGGTGGACGGCAAACCGTCGGGACCGCTTCCTTTCTCCATCGATCCCGACTCAGGGCGGCCGGTCAAAACGCAGGGCACCAATCGTTTTCAGGGTATCCCGCTGGATGTCAACGTCACGATCCCGCTGACGAAATCGCTTGAACTTTACAGGATGTACAATAAACTTATGAACGGAAACAAATAGCACCAAGGAGGTTTGCAAATGAAAAAAATGTATGCAGGAACCGCATTTGCGGCAATCATTCTTGCCGGACTCTGCACCGGCTGCTGGACACACCACGAGATCAAAACGGAAAGCGAAATCAAACCCGTCCATATCACGATCGACGTCAACGTCAAAGTGGACAAGGCGCTTGACGACTATTTCGGCGATCTCGACAAAGCAGCGGCACAGTAACACAGTTCAAATCAGGAAAGGAACATCATCATGAAAAAAATGCTTGCAATTCTCTCGGCGGTCCTCATGACCGGCGCATTTCTGATCCCGTCCGCCCATGCGCAGGATATCCGTGCGCGCATGAAGCAGCGCATACCGCAGATCGCGGAACTCAAGAAATCCGGTGTGATCGGGGAAGACTCCAAAGGCTACCTCGCATTTGTCAACGGCAGGGGCAATCCGCAGGCGGATGCCGTAGTCAAAGCTGAAAATGCAGACAGAAAGACCGTTTATGCCTACATTGCCAAGAAAGAAAATGTATCCGTAGACGTCGTTGCATCCCAGCGTGCCGCAAAACTCGCCCGGATCGCAAAATCCGGAGAATACATTCAGAAAAACGGCAAATGGGTAAGGAAATAATCCGTAACACTCAAATGGAGAGAGAATGAACAGAGTCAATAGAACCTGCTGCACGATCGCCGTTTCCCTGTGCTGCTGCACCTGCGCAGTTTCGGCGGAAGAATATTCCACAACATTTGAACGCGGAAAATGGGACACGCAGGCGTGGCTTCCGGTCAAGAGCCCCCGTTTCAATTATATGGGGGACATGGTCCAGATGGATGATCATATCACGAACCGGACCCCCGACCTGCCGGACGATGTGATCCTGAAAAAGCATGGGGCAGACGTCTATTCCTGCATCATGCTCAAGAAGAAATTCACCGGCAGCAGCCTGATCTCCTCGACCATGAGTTTCGATCACCGCATGGCTCCCCTGATCGTCATCGCCGGTGAAATCGGGAAAAGCCCCAAAGGTGAAGCGGAACACCGCGAACATTATGAAATCGTGCTGTTCGATGAAGGAATCAACATCTGGCATCACACCTACAAGAACGGCAAACCCGGCTGGTACAAAGCGGCGTTCCTCAAAGCAAAGTTTCTGCCGAAAAAGCGTTATAACCTTCAGGTAAAACTCTCCTATACGAAACGCGGCAAAGTCATGACGGTCACATGCGACGGCAAAACGTTCGGATATACGGACAACAATCTGCCCGATTCCTATTATGCCGGGCTCATCGGCTGTGAAGGCAGAAACCGGTTCTACGACTTCAAGGTAAAACAGTAACGGTATTTGAAATCGGAAGCGGAAAACGGAACGGGAGTTCCGCTCCGATTTCAAATGCCCTCAAAGTCTCCTCAACAATTCATCAGGAGACATGCCGTCTTCAGGGACGAACCGGCGCCGGCAGGCGATGCAGTCTTTGACTTTCTTCAGGAGATTCACAGAGAATTCCGCCGCGTCGCATTGCACGACGCGGTCATTCTCCCTGACGTTTTCCGCGCATCTCTTTTTCCTGTACCCGCCCCCTTGATTTATGGAAAACCGAATGTATAGTTAAAACATTGAATCCAACAATCAGGAAATCATTTCATGACAGCCGGAAAGAAAACAACTCTGATTATTGTTCCGTCGGCGGTTCTTCTTCTCGCAATCGCCGCATATTTCTGTTTCCGCAGCCCTGCGGAACCGCCCCTGCCCCCGGAACAGCAGATCAAGCACGATTTCCGGAAAGCATTCGATCCGGAGGAATCCACTCTGGACCGCCTGTATTCTCTGCGCCGGAGCTTCAAAGAAGTCCGCGGGCTTCCGGCTGACCGGCGCCACAGAATCATGGCAGAAGCCCTCGCAGAAGCCATGGACAGCACCCTTCAGGATTTCGCGCGCCTGCCGCAGGACCAGAAACAGGAACGGGCGGAACAGCTCCGGGAAGATGCGGAAAGGACTCTCGCTTATTTCCGGAAACTGCCGAAGGATAAACAGCGCAAGGCGGTCGCAGCCCTCATGAATACCGAGGAAGGACGCGCAAAATTCAATCAGGCGGTCAACACCACCACCAATATTCTTTCACCCGGCGACAGGGAACTGCTGGGGCCAACCATTAAAATATGGAAAAACCTGCTGGAGAACACGCGATGAAACAGAAACAATCTTTCACACTGCTGGAACTGCTGATCACGATCGGAATCATCGCCATGCTTGCGGGAATTCTTTTTCCGGTAATGAGCCAAGTCCGCGCCTCGGCAAGACGTACTTCATGCATGAACAACCTGAAGCAGATCGGAGCGGGACTGGAGCTGTATGGAGCGGCATCCTCCTACCGCCTGCCTGTCTGCGCCGGTTCACAGGAACCCGCCGCCGGACCTCCGGTCATGGAAGTCCTGAGCCCCCATCTTTCCAACAACCGGAAGATATTCTTCTGCCCCTCCGACCCGCTCGGAGAAACAAGGGAAAACGGCAGTTACGACTGGAACACTCTCGCAAACGGGCTGCAGATGGATGAGAAGACTTTGAAAGTCCAGAATTTCTTCATGCCCGTCATGGGCGATTACGACAACTTCCACGGCGCCGCCGGCAAAGCCGATGCGAAGAACTGGCTCTATCTTCCCGCGGAAATCCATAAGGAACTGAAAAAATGATTGCGGCGGGACTCCCGCAAAGAGTTTTCCCGCCGTCATAGGAAATCTTATTTCTGCGATTTAAGCGCCTCAAGCAGAACCGGCAGGACACGCCGGTACATCATGTAGAAACCGAGATCGTTCGGGTGGCAGTGATCGACGGTGCACATGTTCTGCCCGGGTTCTCCGAACAGTTCCCGCCCGTCGATGAACCAGACTTTCTTATCGCCTCCCCTGACTGCGTTGTCATAGGTCTTTTTGATGATGTCCCTGCGCGCCGGAGAGATCCATGAACATTTGGACAGCATGATGATCGGAACATCGGGATTCGCCTTGCGGACCGCTTTGAAGAACGGTTCATGCGTCTTTGCCAGATGTTCGGCGCTCGGCGCATTGTAATCATAGTCCAGTATAAATACCGCCATATCCAGCTTGCCGATCGCTTCCGCAAGGGCGATTTCCCCCTTGGCGCTTCCGGAGAATCCCAGATTGATCTGCGGCGCATCCACGGCGCGGCAGAGCATCGTGGTATAATTATTGGCGGGGCGTGACGCACATCCGCCCTGTGTAATGGACGAACCGTAAAAAACAATCGGTTTTCCGATCTTCTGCGGGTCAGGCGGCAAGACCTTGCTGCCGGGTTTTACGCCGATCTCCAGATTCTTTACTCCGCTGTAAAGCGGAAGATAAACCGTATAACTGCGCATTTTCCCGCCGGGGACGTTATTAAAACGCTGTTCCAGGGTCTTGTTCCGGTTCTCCGGTCTCGGCTGAATCGTGGTCAGGTAAAGTTCCCTGCCGTCATCGCCGACGGTATAGAGATCGAATCCGGCGCTGCCCGAACGGGGCATGTGATTCATATCGCCGAAGGAATTGTAATCGGCGCGAATCGTCAAATACGGAGAATCCGTTTTGAAGCGGACCGCTCCGCCGGAGGTATGTCTTGCCAGCGACAGCACCCCTCTGTTGATCTCTTTTTCCGTAAAATTCTTCGGAATGCGGTACAGCGGTTCTCCCT
>DXVA01000283.1:4736-5740 GCA_019408975.1 Lentisphaeria bacterium
ATGCGAACCCGGTCAGCTCAAACGGCTTCTTCAGCGCATCAAAATAGTTCACCTGCAACTTGCCGACCGTAGCCACGCGGAAGTTTTTGTCGATGGCGGAAATGTCTTCCGCATTCAGCGAAACGGCGCCCAGCACAAGCGCCCCGGCACATGTCAAAACATACATACGTTTCATAGCAGAAATCTCCTTTTGTCCTCAATATACTTTACATCTCCGCAAAAGGCAACACGGCGGAATTATTTTCGGGAAAAATCCGCATGTCCCGCCTTCCGTTTCTCCATGGCATGAAAATGCAGCTGGAGCGCGTTCCATGTATTGTGCCAGAATACGTAAAAAGTCAGCCCCAGAGTCGCGAACGGGTCGGCATACAGCAGAGAAAAGTAAATGGTGAGGGTCGTATTTTTCTGTCCCAGCGCCTGGCTGCATTCCAGCCGGTGATCCGGTCTGCCGATCCGGCGCCCCAGCGCAAAGCAGACGACGCACAGCCCGATGGAAATTCCGGCGAGCCCGGACAAGGTCAGAAGCGGCTGATGAGAGGAATGCAGATACCGGGAGCTCTTTGCCGCCGCCAGAAGAAGAACTCCAATCCACAGATAAAATGTCACGCCGATACAGCGCATCGCCATCCTCTTCGCGCCGCTCCATGCACAGCGCAGGATCAATGCCAGCAGAGCAGGCAGAAGCACGACTTTCGCCACGCTCGCCAGAGAATGCAGGCAGACTTCCATGGACACGGACGCCCCGCCGACCACCCCCAGCAGCAGAGGCAGAAGCAGAGCGATTGCAATATTGCTCAGACAGACCGCCACCGTAGTGAACTCGATGTCGCCATCCAGCATACCGACGATCACCGGGGCGGCGGCTGCCGTCGGCGTAATCCCGATGTAAAACGCGGTTTCGGCAAACCGCTCCATCCCCAGAAGACGGAACACGCCCCATGCGATCAGGGCGATGGCGACATTCGCCGCCAGAAGCTTGAAATGCAGCGGGCGCAGTTTACGCC
>DXVA01000284.1 GCA_019408975.1 Lentisphaeria bacterium
ATGTGCGTCCGGTCCGCTGGACATGAGCCCGAATACCGTTTCCGGCGAGATTTGATGAATGGTTTCTTCGCACATCCGCATGACTTCAAGAGTCATTTCATTGAGAAATTCCAGCCATTGCGCGCGGATCGGATCGGGGGCGCCGGGGGCGAATATTTTTTCCGCGAGCTGTTCCCGCGTATAATGCGTGCCGAGCTTTTCGTTGAAACGGCGGATATGCTCCCGGCAGAAGCAGCCGATGCTGACCGGACCGTGGCTATAGGTGCGCAGATCGTCCTCCATCCAGATTGAGACGGGGCGGGTTTCCGCATAGATGGTCCATTGCTTCCGGATATAGTTGCGCCAGCCTTCGCCGATGTTGCAGGCGCAGTCCGTGGCATGGGATCCGTCGGGATTGGTGCACATGGGCCAGTCCGGATGCTGTTTGCAGATATTGCGCCCGCGGTCGCCGTGTCCCTGCGTGACGTTCGGATTCAAAGAGTAGTTGACTCCGACCGCATTCAGTTCCTTTTTGATCTGCAAGAGGATTTTCCGGTAATTTTCCAGCCATTCAAAGGACGGGTAATAATGCGTGAACGTGCCGGTGTCGATCTTGATGCAGACTTCATCTATCCCGTATTTCGGGCAGAGGCGCACGAGTTCGTCCAGGTTTTCACGCCAGCGCCACGGGGGAACGGTCCGGCGGAGGATGTAGAGATAGCCGTTGTTTTTTCTGACGGTTTCCGCATATGGATTCATAAAAAGAACTCCTTTCCCGCTTCCGGCAGGATCGTGTTGATTCCTTTGCTTTCGCAGTATTCCTTCGTGACCGGTTCTTTCGGATCGTTGCCCGCAAACATTCCGATATGACAGGGGATCAGGTATGCCGCTCCGCACTCTTTTGCCAGCCCGATTGCCTCGTCAACATCCATATTCCCGAGGATTCCCAGCGCCGCCCGTTCCGCATCGCGCCCGTTTGCCGGCAGAAGCATAACCAGTTCATATCCAGCCGGCAGGAAACGTTTGATGCCCGCCGCCTGTTCCGCATACGGAACCGTGTCGCCCGCGATGAACACGGATTTTTCCGCCTCCGTGAAATTCAGCAGGTAACTCATGGAAAGATACTCGCCGTTTTCATCTTTTGCAAGCGTTTCATGGGCGGCGGGAATTGGAATGAGTTCGATTCCGCTGCCGAGATCATACTTTTTCCCTGTTGCAAGGAAGCCGAAACGTTCCTTTTTTTCCGGAAAGAACTTCATGATTTTACCGATGCAGCTCGGCGGACAGAGGAACTTTGTTTTCGCGGAGTGCTCCATGACGGGGGCAATCGTCCCCGGGTCGAAGTGGTCCGCATGGGGATGCGTGATGAGATAATAATCCGGCGTCAGTTTCTCCGGGCTGCGGACAATCGGAGTACGGCGCGTATGGTCCAGCGCACTGTTGAGTTTGAGGCACGAATCGGAGAGATACGGGTCCGTGATGATTTCCGTTTTTCCGCTGGAAATCAGAAAACCGCTCTGTCCGAGCCAGCATAATTTGAGTTCAGGCATTTTCTTTTCCCGCTTGTTTCAGAAGTAGCCGCCTTTATCGATGATTTCGGAGATGGTGTCGCCCTGCCGGACCCATGAGAAGATATCGACTTCATTGCGTTCGATGCCTTCGGCGCGGAGGAGAACGTCATAGGCGATTTCGCGGGGGATGCAGAGCACTCCGTCGATGTCGCCGAAAATGATGTCTCCGGGGCGGACCGTGACCTTGCCGATGCGGACGGGCACCTGGTAGTGCGTAATCATGCAGCGCCCGAGGGAGCCGTTGCTTGTGCGGTATTTGTAGAATACGGGAAACTTCTGTTCGAGAATCTGTTTCGTATCGCGGATGCCGCCGGAAATAACCGCGCCGCGGATTCCTTTGGTAATCGCCGTGGCTGTCATGACGCCGCCCCAGAGAGAGGCTTCGGTGTCTTCGGAGGTATCCCACACGACAACTCCTTCGGGCTTGAAATCGTCAAGCATCTGTGCACGGAAGGTCATTTCCCCTTCAATCATGACATTGGGTGCGCTCTTGACGGTGAAGGCTTCTCCGCAGACGGTCATTTCATCGCGGAGCGGCATGATTTCGGACGGCAGATTCTGATTCAGGAGGCAGAGTTCGCGCATGACGTCGTTGATGCATCCCGTATAGAGTTTTTCATACCGTTCGCAGAGTTCTTTCACCGGAACCGGAAATTCACAGTCCGGGATACGCTGGCGTGTTGCAATGAGTTTGTCCAGCTTCATCAGGCCGGCTTCCTTGGCTTTTTCTCTCATGTCTTTCAGTGAGGGCATGGTGTATTTCCTTTCATTTGAAAATCAGATGATAATATCGAATTTGTTATTGGAGTGTCTGTCAAGATGGATTTCCCGCTTTTCCGTTTTTCCGCCCGCCGTGATTTCCAGTTCATACGTTCCGTAAAAACCTTTGAACGTGAGCGTCTCCGTCTCCGTGTCAAGCGAAAGATTGGTGCGCCAGACTTTCTGGAAAAGCTCCTGAATCATGCGATAGGACGCTTTCGGAGTGAAGTCATACCGAAGCAGTCCGCCCCTGTAATAATTTTCTCCTGCCGTCATATCGCCCTGTTTTGCCCCGTGCGCAAAACCATCCACCAGATTCCAGTAGAGGATCGCTTCCATTGCCGGATGGCTGAACCACATACTGTAAAGATTTTTAATGATTTCAGCCTGAATCACTTCGTCTTCCTCCGTATAGGCATAGGCGGGAATCGTGAGCTCGGTGATCTGGATGTTCCTGCCTAGTTTCGCATAGGTGTCGAGAACATCGAAAATCCGTTCCGGGTCATAGAACTGCGCGGTTTCCTCCGCCTCCTTTTCCGCCCGGTAGAACATGTGGAACTGCATCCCGATGCAGTCGATGCGCGCGCCGTTCCGGACAGCCCGTTCGATCTGCATGTAATAGGGGCTGCTGCTGCCATAATAATGCACATTGTCCCAGATTCTGCTATGCGCCTCGTTGATGATCAGGCGGTTTGTGTGAAAGTAGCGTTCCGCAGTTTCAAAACTCCATTCGATCAAATCATCCTGATCGTAAAACGTGCAGTAACCGGGAATGCGCATTCCCCAGAAAGTCTCATTCGTGACTTCCCAGTCCCGGATTCGCGACGAATAACGTTCCGCAAGCTCCCTGAATCTTTTGTCGAGCAGATGCTTTTCCTTCCATATGTCGCCCTTTGCCCATTGCGGTGTAAAATGAGCGTAATTCAGACAGTGCGCTTTGGGTTCGATTCCATTCGCTTCACAGTATTCGAGACAGAGATCGGGAGCGGGGCGACGGTAGATTTTCGGACTGTCTTTGGCAAAACGCGGCTTGCCCTGTTCCGGCTCCAGATCACTCCAGTAAAACGGAAGCGTCGCCATATTGAACGCTTCCGCATAATATTTCCTGTAAGCCTGATTCTGTTCTTCCCTGTCGAATTCTTCGAGCATGAACAGGTTGGCGCCATAATGGAAGTCATGTGTTTTCTGCCTGATCTCGATATGCGCACCGTTCAGAGGCCTGCCTTCCGCGTCTTTGAGGTGCAGAGAGGCAAATCCTTTGCGGTTCTGTTCGATTCCATGCCTGACACGGTCTTCCATGAACGCTTTTTTCTGCTCAAACGGCTTGAGTGCATCACTTCTCCGGCTCATTGCTGTTCCTTTTTTATGACCATTGACGGTCGTTTGCCCACTCTTTATCCCACTGTTCCGTGGATTCCCAGGCGACCGGGAAATCCTGATGCAGCTTTTCCGCGATCAGCTCCTCGTTGAGTTCATCGATGCCGAGCCCCGGCTTGTCCGGAACGTCGATGAAGCCGTCCCTGATCAGCGGAACCGGAACGCCTTTCACCAGATTTTCCCACCACGGGACGTCGACGCTGTGCACTTCAAGCGCCATGAAGTTGCGTGTCGCCGCGGCGATGTG
Source organism: Lentisphaeria bacterium (assembly GCA_019408975.1). Lineage (GTDB taxonomy): Bacteria > Verrucomicrobiota > Lentisphaeria > Victivallales > UBA1829 > UBA11452. The sequence continues at coordinate 3,934 of DXVA01000284.1, forward strand.
GACTGCCGCCATGCACGCGATCGGGCTTTCCGCCATGTGGATCGACATCTGGACACCGTATTCTTCCGCCATGTCACCGATTTTTTTCGTTTCGAGAATGCCGCCCGCCGTCAATACGTCGGGATGAACCACTGCAAGCGCGCCGGATTCAAACAGCGGCTTGAAGGATTCCTTGAGATACATGTCTTCTCCGGTGCCGACGGGTGTTGTCGTGGAGTTCGCGAGGCGCACGTACTGGCTGGTCATCTGCCACGGAACGGGGTCCTCCATCCATGCGAGGTTGAACTTCTCAAGGCGTTTTGCCAGCTTGATGCAGTCTTCCAGCGGAATATGCCCGAGGTGGTCGATCGCAATCGGGATTTCATAGCCTGTGACTTCCCGGCAGTCCGCCATGTATTTTTCAAGGTAGTCGAGCCCTTTTTCCGTAATATGGATTCCGGTGAACGGATGTGCCGTGTTGAATAGGTCATAGGCTTCGCCGCGCATGGCGCGGGGGTCGATGGAGCCGTGGGGCGTGGAGAAGACCGTCTGTTTGTATTCCCGCATTTTCTCAAGAAAGCCGAGCGGGGCGGAAAGGGCTCCGGGAATATCCATCAGCAGTTCGATGCCGAGATCCATTTTCAGAAAAGTATAGCCCTGCGCCATGCGGTCTTTGAGAGCCTTGCCCATATCGCGTCCGCCGCCTTCGGAGTCGGTGTCGCAGTAGATGCGGATTCTGTCTCGATATTTTCCGCCCAGCAGCTGCCACACGGGGACGCCCCACGCCTTGCCGGCGATGTCCCACAGTGCAACTTCGATTCCGCATACGCCGCCCGCCTGCCGCGAGTCTCCGCCGAACTGTTTGATGCGGCGGAAGATTTTCTCGACGTTGCAGGGATTTTCGCCCAGAATACGGCTTTTGAGCATCGCCGCATAAGTCCGGCTGGATGCGTCGCGCACCTCGCCGTAGCCGGTGATGCCCTGATTGGTGTAGATCTTGAGGAGTGTGCAACGTTTCGGCGCGCCGTCGATGTCGGCGAAACGCATGTCCGTGATTCTGAGTGTGGACGGGTCGATTTTCGGATTCATCTTTCTTTCCTTATTTTATCATGAGATTGAATTCATTGTCGGAGAATCTGCTTAAGTCGAGTTCACAGCATACCCTGCCGTGTTCCGTTTCGATTTCAGCATCGTATTTGCCATAGAAACCGTGAAAACGGTTGTCGGCTCCTGCTCTGTACTCCAAAACCGTTTCCGTGTGCCATTCCTGTTTGATGAGCTGTTCCAGTGCTCTGAATGCCGGTTTCGGCGTGAAATCGTAGTTGACCAGACCCGCGCGCAAAGCGTTTTCTCCCTTTTCGCTGCCCAGCGGAGCATATGCAGCGGTGCCGTCCACCATGTTCCACCAGACGATTGCTTCAGTCGCAGGATGGCTGAACCAGAGACGGTAGAGTTTTTCCGCAACCAGTTCCTGAAATCTGTCTCCGTTGCCGAGATTGCGGCGGCTGATGATGCTGACTTCGGAGAAATTGACGGGAATCCCCAGTTTCTGATACTGATCCAGACACTGGAGAATGCAATGGGGATTCAGCGGACGGTTGACACCGATGCAGTTGTCTCCGGTCATATTGCCGAACATATGATACTGGAGTCCGAGCCCGTCGACCTTGCAGCCCCGTTCCAGCAGATGTTTCACCAGAAGATAAACCGGAGTGTAATCTCCTTGAAAGTTCCACCACGTGCTGTCGTCATTGTAGAGCTTCCTGTTGTCCGGGAAAAAACGGTCGGCAAGATGAAAAACCTGTTCCACGTAATCC
>DXVA01000285.1 GCA_019408975.1 Lentisphaeria bacterium
GATAATATTCCATCAGGATCTGATAGCGATCCTGCGGGAGGATGATCGTGCCTTCCGGAACCCCGAAAAAACGGGAGGGAAAGGTGGTTTCAAAAATGGTCTTTGTTGCTTCAATGACTCCGCGGGTGAAATCGCTCGCCGCGACATGGAGGAAAGGTGGGAAAACCGGCTGTTCCATATAAAATTTATAACAGAGTGAAAGATACTTTTCCGAATATCTGAGGATGTGCCGGACTCCCGGCGCCACAAACAGCAGATCATTCTCCTGAACGGGGCAACTGCCATTTTCCGTAATGAGTTCGCATTTCCCTGTCAGCGTGAAATTCGCCTGAAAAAAATCATGGACATGCATTTTCATCCTGATGGAAGGGTTTCCTTCGGCATATCCCCAGTAACACAGCCTGATTTTTTCCTGATTTTTCTCGTTATCCATGATTATTCCAATTCCTTCTCTTGTAAAATAAGGCTGTTTTAGAGAAAAACAACAAGAAATGCCTTATCCCGGAGAAAAATATTCATTTTTCTTCAAGCATCTCTTGAAAAATAAAGATTAAGGTATATTATAGTAATGAGTAGATACAAGTTGAGAGAGAGCAATGATACCCAGAAAAACAAAACCATCAAGCCTTTACAAAAATTTGGAAGAGGAACTGCGGAACGGAATTTTGAGTGGACGCTTTTCAGAAAACTCCCCTTTTCCGAGTGAATCCGAGGTCTGCCGCCTTCATGGATTGAGCCGTACCACGGTAAGAAAGGCATTTCAACGACTGACGAATCAGAACTTTTTGCGACGAGTCCATGGAGTCGGCACATTCATTATTCCGAAAGCGGAACGAAATAAACTGGTGCGCAAGGTTGCAAAAATCCGCATCGTTGTTCCGTTTCTCGGTTCATCCGTAGCAAACATGGATATCTTCGATCGCAATATTGTACTCGGGATAGATATTTTTGCATGTTTGCATAACTATGAGATCGAGTTGGCGCTTGAGTCAAAACAAACGGTTCAGAAAATATTTGATGATTATCACAATTTCCTGATTGACGGAGTGATCTGGCTCCGTGCAGGCAGTAAGACCCTTGAGATGATCAGGCAGATACAGGCACATTATATTCCGCAGACAGTGATTGCCCGTGACATTCCTCATGTGCCCGGGGTCTTCTTCGATTGCCGGCAATCCATGAAGCAAGCTCTTGATTTTCTGAAAAAAATTGGACATCATGAGGTTCACTATTTTGAGATGAACACAAACCACCTTCCGCTGTGGCAGGAACGTGGCGCATATTTTGATGAAGCGTGTGAAATATCTCATTGCAAAGGGCATTGGAGTCAGCATAATTTCAGTGACCGGCTCGGCATGATGGCTGAGATCCAGGAGAAATATCCGGAAACGACGGCGGTGATTGTATGTGCGCCGCTGTTTCCCGCATTGAGCGAACAACTCAAAAAGAATAAATGGAAAATACCGGAGGACTTGACTCTGATCCAACTGGGGCAGCTTGATGATGTTGCAGATCCCCCCTGCACGACGATTAAAATGCCGTTGCGCCAGATGGGCGAGAAAGCGGCGGAACTGATTACGGAAGTGGATTACCGCGAAAACCGGGATTTCCCACGGACGTTGATGAACGGCGAGCTGGTCTTCGGACCGTCTATTTCATTCCCGGAAAAATTATGGCGCAGAAAAAAAGAATGTGAAATCTGAACATAGGAGATCATTATGCTGAAAAGGAGTTTCATTGCGGGAATATTGAGTCTAACGGTCATAGCATTTGCGGATGATCTGCTGAAGAACGGCGGGTTTGAAGTGTTAAACAGAAAAGGAGATTTCCCTGTGTTTTGGGGCGGAGCGTGTTATTCCGGCGGTGCGGGAGAAATTTCTTTGGAAAAAATGAATATTGACAGCGGAAAATATGCGATTCGACTGCTTCAGACTTCTCAAAAAGGTTATCTGGGATGCAATCAGACAATCATGCTGAAGGAACCTCTGAAAACTTCTCGTGAGGTCACCATCTCACTGCGTGCGAGTGCCAATCAGTTGAAACATGGGTATGTGGCATTATACGCCGGAACCCGGAAAAAGCCGCAGCTGCAATGGTGTTCCTTATTCAGCTGGCGCGGTACATTTGAATGGAAGACATTTCAAAAAAGTGTAAAACTTACTCCGGGAGCAGAACAGATCACCATTTCCATACGGACATCCGGTCCGGGTATTCTGTGGGCGGATACTGTTTCCATCAAAATGCAGGAGGCAATACCGGAGGTCGGAACTGAATTGGTACACAACGGGCAGCTGGAGGGCAAGATCTCTCCTGTTTCCGGACTGGTTCCGAACTGGAGCATGAAGATGTATCCCGGTCTGGAAGCGGAAGGAAATATCGGAGTAAGCAAAGACGGATATGCGGGCTGTTCTGCGTTGACTCTGCAATGGATTGGCGGGGCGCGCCGTTTCGGAGCAGAAGTTGGGTTGAAGCCGTTTGCCGCAAATTCCTCGGTGTTTGAAGCGGCAGCGATGGTAAAGACAGCCAGGAACGGGAGCGCTGTAATGGCTGTTGAGATGTTTGACTCAGAGGGGAACATGATTGGTGAACTGTTTTCCTCGCCGTTGAGCTCGACCGGATGGCAGCCGCTGAAGTTTGAGTTTGCAACCGTTCCCAATGCTGCATCAATCCGTTTGTATTGTCTTTCCAACGATGTCGGAGAGGTCTGTTTCAGCATGGTGAGCTGTAAAAGGCTATCCGCCAGGCCGGCGAGTGTGGCACTGCCGCTGGAAGCACAGATTCTGCCTGTGGACTGGAGCACAGTCTGGAAAAAAGGGAAAAAGGAATTTACCTCTTTCGCGGAGGCGCCGCTGCCGGTAGGTTTTCACCTGAAAGGAGAGAAGAACCGGCTGAAGTGCCCGGAGATTGTGATCGAACTTCCTGAAGCATTGACGATTGCTGATGCGTATAATATGCATGTGGCGGTCCACCGGAGAGAAACTGCTGTAAAGGAAAAAGTAACCCGCCCGGAAGGCAACTTTGTCCGCTATCGTTTTGTCAACCCCGGGATATTCCGGATTTTGCAGACCTCATACGGTTGGTCACGCGTACTTTGTGTTGTCATCACACCGGCGGAACCGGGATTGGTAACGGGGGCTTTTCCTGTATATTGGCATCTGGCGGACGGGGCAAAGCGCACCCCGGAACAATCCTTTACATTCCGTCTGGCGAAGATGCCGGAAAAGGGAAAGCAGCAGTCTGATTTTCGTATCTTCCGCTGGGATGCTGACGATTTGCTCTACACGGATAATGCTCTGCTGGAGAAAGCAATGACTGTTTTTGAACGAAGTGGTTTGACCATTGCCTATCGTTATGGCAAAAAATTCAAACGGGGAATGGAAATCAATGCGATGAGGGAAAAGCGGGGCTGGATTCATGCCAATGGTTTGCATGATCATAGCCAGCCTGGCCATATCAATGCAGAATTTCTGGAACCGATCAAGAATAAGCTGGAATATCGTGTTCATACCGTATATGGATTTAACAAAGGCAAATTCTGTCCGGATTATTTTACGGATGATCAGGAATTCGGCAGGATATTCAAGGAATTTCTCCGTTTTACGATTGCATCCATGGCAATGCGTCCGGGCGAGATGATCGTCATGGACCATGAGCCATGGAATACCTTGGAATGGTGCTACTGCGACCGCAGCCGGAAAAAGTTTGCTCAATATATCGACTTGGATCATGTGCCGGATATTGCTGAGATCAAGAAGAAATACGTTTATGAATGGAGTCGTTTCCGCTGCGAAAATACAGCAAAGATGACAAAAATGTACCGGGATGTGGTAAGTCGTCATTTTCCGGGACTGAAACTGGCGGATTACGACTATGCGGTGGATTTCAGCCATTCGGATTACCGAACCGCCTACTATCGGGTTGCAAAAGACCCTGAACTCAATGAGCAGTTCTTTGATGCGCATTTGTCCAGTTATTATCATATCATCGATAAAGCGGCATTCAATATGATCCGGATCAATTCGCGGAAATTGAAGAAAGATTATATCCCGAATTGCGCGATTGACGGCCCCGGCACCTTTCTTACCGCATCGGAGATATTGAGTCCGGCCCAGGCACGGCAGATGATGCTTGCCGGCGCGGTTCACGGGAGTCCGGGGTTTGCAATTTATCGTGGGGTCTATCTGGATGGTGAATACCACCTGGCATTCAGCCGCGCCATGCGGGAAATCGCCGCAATGCAGGATTATTTCCGTAACGGGAAACTGGATGCGCCCGAGGTAAAAGCATTCGTCCGTCCATTTAAAACGCAGGAACTCAAAACCGGAGATAAAACGCAGATCATTGGACTGCCGCATCGTGATGTCCATTTCGCTTATACCGCGATTCCCCTCAATCGTGATCGTCTGGCGGCATTGTTTAATTATCATCCGGAGCATCCGATGTATGTTGATATCAGGGCAGACTTGCCGGAGGGGAATTACAGTGTGATATTTCCTGTATCAGAACGGCGTCTGCAAGTTGCGGCGGACCGGGTGTCCTGGAATAGTGAAGAACTTAAAAAAGGGATTCTTGTTGAAGTCAAACCGAATGATGTGGCATTTGTACTGATCCGTCCTTTCAAGGAGGGCGAAGCAACTGGCAAAATTGGAAGTGTTCAAACGGAAATGGAAATGCTGTTTCGGAAGGCAGCCGCAGAATTCCGCGATGGCAGTTTACTGAAAGAGCGGAATGCCGGAACTCTTTCCGTTCGACTTTCCGATATCAACAATGACGGTGTACCGGAAGTGGAACTTTCTTCCGCTGTCCAGAAGTTATGGATAGATTACATGGGCGGCGGTTCGGTTTGCAGCTGGAATGTCTGTGGGCAGATGTCGGAAAAAACGACTTTTGCACTGGACAAGATTTGGCTGCCCAAAAAGTCCCGTCGGGACCTGACGGATGCCGCGACGATAAAAGATATCAAAATTGATGAAACTCACATTGCTCTGACCTTGGAAAAGAAAATCCCTGCAATGGAGCTCACGATTGATAAAATCTATCGGATTGCAAAAGATGAAACGGGCTTTACCATCGATTACCGCTTTGTCAATACGGGAACAAAAGCAGTCACTTTCTCCTTCTGGGGCACCAATCTTTTTTCAGGAGAAAAACCAGTTTTTTCCAACTGCATCAATGAAAGATTGCAGAAAATTCCCAGTATGGACGGCGGAGATTTTGTTTATGGAATCGGCAAGAAAAAAATTGCCGGTTTTGAGACATCCGCCATCAGGGGAATACTCAGCGATGCAGAGACTTTTGCAGAGTGGAATGGAATTCGTTTTTCTCTTAAATGCAACGGAGATTTCATGGCAAATTACTATTATTACATTACTCCAATGATTCATACATGGGAGTGGATGGGCAAGAGCATGACTCTTGCTCCAGGCGAACACCGGGACTGTTCCATTCAATATTCGGCAGGCAAAACCAAATAACGCCAACAGGAAGGTTTTATAATGAAAAAGGAAACAGAAAGAGCTGCGGACCGGTTTGGGGACAAAGTCTGTCCAAAGAAAAAGATATTTACTATTATAGAATTGCTTATGAGGAAAAGTTGTAAAATTGGTATTTTATTCCGTCAGCAGGACAGGGCAAAACGCTGCCAGTCCTCTGATCCTGCTTCTTCTTTCTTCATTCAATTGTTGAATTGTTCGATTGTTCGATTGTTCAAATG
>DXVA01000286.1:0-293 GCA_019408975.1 Lentisphaeria bacterium
TCCGTACCTCGTTCAATCTGGAGCGCCAGTGGACCTTCACGACGGAAACGAAGATGATGGCGACGCAGGGCGGTTCCGCGCTTCTTTCCAGACAGATTCTCTATGTCAAGGGGGCGCCGGAAATCGTTCTTTCCAAGTGTTCAAAACTGAAATCCGCGGACGGTATGCGGGATTTGACACAGGCGGACCGTGATGCCGTCATGGAGAAGCTCTATCAGGCGCAGGGAACCGGATGCCGCACGCTGGCTCTGGCATATCGGGAAACGGATCGTCTTTATGACGAACTCGCGGAT
>DXVA01000286.1:303-5702 GCA_019408975.1 Lentisphaeria bacterium
TACCTCGGTTTCGTCAGCATTGCCGACCCTGTCCGCCCGGAAGTCCCGGCGGCGGTTCAGGCGTGCCGTGACGCAGGAATCCAGATCAAGGTCGTGACCGGCGATACTCCCGGCACGGCATCCGAGATCGGACGCCGGATCGGGCTGTGGGATACTCCGCGTCCGCCGGAGGGCACGCTCATTGAAGGACGCGATTTTGCGAAGCTCTCCGAAGCGGAAACCATCAAGGAAGTGAAGCCGCTCCGGTTGATCGCGAGGGCGCGCCCGGACGATAAAATGAAACTTGTCAAGGCGCTTCAGGCAAACAACGAAGTCGTGGCTGTGACGGGAGACGGCACGAACGACGCTCCCGCATTGAATTATGCGAATGTAGGCATCGCAATGGGCAAAACCGGAACTGCGATTGCGCGCGAAGCCTCGGACATCATATTGCTGGACGACTCATTCAGCAGTATTGTCAAAGCGGTCCTCTGGGGACGTTCGCTTTACCTCAATATCCAGCGTTTTCTTGTGTTCCAGCTCACGATCAACGTTGCGGCGGTCGGCATTGCCCTGCTGGGGCCGTTTATCGGAATCTCCCTGCCGCTGACCGTCATCCAGATGCTCTGGATCAATCTCATTATGGACACGATGGCGGCGCTGGCGCTGGCGACCGAAGCGCCGAACCCGGAACTGATGAAACGTCCGCCGCGCGATCCCGACGCATTCATCGTCACAAAAAAAATGGCGCTGGACATTTTCATTACAGCGGCGGTATTCATCGGAATCTTCATCTGGTATGTTTTCACGCATATGGACAAGAATGGGGTTTCCGCAGAAAACAAATGCATCATTTTCAGCGGCTTTGTGATGCTCCAGTTCTGGAATCTGCTGAATGTAAAATGCTTCGGGACAAAACGTTCCGTTTTTGCTGCTTTGAACGAGAATCCGACCTTCTGGATCATTGCCGCAATCATTCCTGTCGGTCAGATCCTGATCACCCAGTTCGGCGGGAAGATGTTCGGAACGGTTCCGCTGAATTTGAATCAGTGGCTCTGCCTGATCGGTTTCAGCGCATTGATCCTTGTGATCGGCGAAATCATCCGGCTGATCGCCAGACTCAGGGAAAAGGCATGAGTTCCGCTTCCGTCCGCACTGCCGATGCCGGACGGAAGTTTTTCCCTGTATGCCGTTTCCGTCAAATCATGTACAGAAATAAAGCTGTGGCGGATTTGCAATTCAACGGAAAGAAGGCTAATTTATATTACCGAAATGCCCGGAACGAGGGTAAATACAAAACCATGAAACAGTTGGAGGTATGAAGTAAAATGATGAACCGGCTGATCAAAGGAATCATGCTTATCGCCGCCATGGCGGCTGTCACGGGGTGCCAATCGGTATCAACCGCACCGAAAGAAGCGGAAACGACTTTTGCGAAAGACGCTCTGATGCCTTTTGTCCAGAGCGGACAGCTCCCCGGCGCAATCAATGTTTTTTATAAAAACGGCATTCAGGAGACGACTTGTATCGGATATGCTGATGTTGCAGCCAGACGGCCCATCACAATGGATGATGTTTATATGCAGTGCTCGCAGACCAAAGGATTCTGCGGTGTGACCATTGCAATGCTTATTGAAGAAGGCAGGATTTCCCTGGATGATCCGGTTTCCAGATATTTGCCGGAATTTAAAGAACTCTGGGTTCTGAAATCCAATAAAAACGGGGTAAAAACACTTGTCAAGGCAAAAACCCCCCTTACGATCCGCATGGTCATGAATCATACCGGAGGTTTTCCGTTTGAGATTTGCGCGAAGCAGGGAAACATCAAAGGCGGCGGATGGAGCGGCGGCGCACCGCTCCGGCAGACGGCTGCCATTGCAGCTGCCTCTCCTCTGCTGTTTGAACCCGGAACAAAGGTGCTGTCGTCGAGGCAGTGACGGGACAGCGCTGGGAAGATTTCCTCAAGGAACGGGTTTTGATTCCTCTCGGCATGAACTCCAGTTCCTTCCGCCCGACTGATCGCCAGCTGGAAACACAGATCGAGATGTACGACTGCGTGAAAAATGCACCGGCAAAATACCGGAGGCAGAACAATATGCAGCAGCGCCCCTACAATGGCCCCAATGTTTTTGCTTCAGCCGGTGCGGGGCTTTGGACAACCGCAAACGATCAGCTGAAGTTCTATAAGATGCTGATGAATCTCGGCGTGGGAGATAACGGCGCAAGAATTCTCAAGGAGGAAACCGTCAGGGAACTTCTGGCAAAATCGACTCGTCCGAAAGGCATGGGCGGCTATTCTCTCGGGCTTACTGCCCCGGAAGAAGATCAGGAAAACTCCTGGTTCGGGCACGGAGGCGCATGGGGAACGAGCTGCATGGTCAACTGGCATCGCAAAGAATTGAAGCTGTGGGCAGTACAGCTTTGCGGACAGCCGCGCCCCTGGGACAAGGCACGTGCGGCGGCGGAGAAGAAATTCTTCCAATATGTTATCGACAATACGAATGCGGATGCCTATACAGGGCGGATCAAATAACCGCAGGAAATGATTTCACAGCGGTATTTTGCGGCTGTTACAGCACAAAATACCGCTTTTTGCGTTTTATCTCATCTCATGAATCATTCAGAAAGATTGTTCTTCCGTTCCAGTTCCGCGAGAATCATTTCTACCGGAGTCAGGTATTTCTTTCTGTTGTTGCACTCCTTGCAGCAGGAAACGATATTGCCCTTATTGGAGCGTCCGCCTCGGGCAACGGGAACGACATGATCCATGCTCAACTCCTCCGGCTTGAACTTTTTGCCGCAGTAATGGCAGATACCCTTGTCGAGCTGACTGCGCCACCATGCGCTTTTCCGCAGCTCCCTCGCCTTTTCCCGTTCACGGGCAATGTGCCTGGGATCTTTCTGTATGTCTATCCAGTCCGGCATTTTCAGCTCCCGTAGAATTTCCATGACGCCAGGCGCGCCAAAGGGAGACAACAGGCAACGGCAATCCCCAGAGAAAGATATCCCGGCAGGATGACGGCACATTGAACAAGAATCAGTGTCCATATCATGAAACCGATCTTCTTCTGGACGGCAACGGGTTCCAGCGTCCTTCCAAATGCAAACCATGCTCCAGCCGCCGCGCAGAAAAAAAGCATGAGAAGGGCAAATCCCGCTAAATGCGTCATATCGAAGGGACTGCTTGTAATCCAGACTCCGCCGGAAATCGCCATCAGGAGCGCTCCGGCAGGAATGAAAGTACGTCCCGGACGGAATTTCAAGGTCTCCGTTTCACGCCGTGCAACCAGAGTGATTCCGAAAATAAAAAGAAACATCCCTGCGGCATACAACGCACACAGCGCCACGTTCAGGGACGGAACCCCCGGGTAAACGGCGGCGGCTCCGAGCCCGAAACTGAATACGCGGCAGAGAGCCATCAGCGCAGCGCTCAACAATGCGGATTTGCGGCCGCAATAGTTGTAAAGCAGAATCACGACCAGAAGCAGCATCATGCCGAAGCAGGTGTAATTTCCGGCAAAGGATGTCAACTCCAACGCGACGATGCAAAGCGCCACCGCCGCAATGGATGCCTCCTTCATTGAAATCTCACCCGACGGGAGCGGGCGCGACGGACGTTCAGCCGTATCCGTTTTCAGGTCGGCAATATCATTGGTCACAAGTCCGAAAGCATAGGCGCACAGTGCGGCAACCGCCAGATATCCGAGCTTTTCCGGGTGAACCGCCCCTCCCGCAATCAGGAATCCGCAGACAGGGTCCCACGGAGCAGTAAAAAGATTCGGGAAACGCAAAAGCCTCCCCCAGGCACACAGTTTTCCGGTAAACGTCATTTCGCTCATTTCAGTCAGGCTCCTTGTTGCAGATTGAAAAAGCGCAGTGCATTATCGGCAGTCTGCGCGGCACATTGTTCCAGCGTGATTCCCTTGAGCCATGCCAGTTTCTGCGCAATCAGGGGAATATATTTTGAATGGTTCGGCCTGCCCCGGTAAGGGACGGGCGCAAGATACGGGGCATCAGTCTCAAGCATCAGGCGTTCCATCGGAATTGCGGAAACGGTGTCACGGATATTTTCCGCCATTTTGAAGGTCAGCATCCCCCCTGCCCCGAACATCGCGCCGGCGTCCATGAATTTCTCCGCATATTCGCGGTTCCCGGCAAAACAGTGCAGAAGATACCTGCCGCCTTTCCGGTGGAACTCCGTCAGCATTTCAAGAGAAATGTCATAAGCGTCAAAGCATTCATCCTTGTCGCGGCAGTGGATGAGCGCGGGGACATCAAGCTCCAGGGCAAGTTTCAGAAAACCGGCGAAGACCTCCCGCTGTACGGAACGCGCCGATGTATCGTAATAAAAATCAAGCCCGATTTCACCGACAGCCACGAATTTGCCATGCGCGGCAAAGCCCTTGAAATCCGCGGGACTTCCGTCCATGCGCTCCGCTTCATGGGGGTGGACCCCTGCGGCAAAATAAACCGCTTCGTTTTCCGATGCGAAAGAAGCGGCGCGTTCCGACTCATCGAAGTTTCCGGAACAGAGGATCAGCCGGGTTACGGATTCCGCCGCGGCTTCCCTGCAGTATTCTCCCATATCGGGAATATAATCGCCCGCATGAAAGTGGGTATCTATAAAAAACATACTTCTCAAACCTGCTGTTACATTATCCGCGGACCGGGAAAACGGCATTGCGGCATTGTCATGCATGGCGCAGGAAAACAGCCGCGGCACGTTCGCATCCATCACTGCCATGCAGAATTTGTTATCCGGAAAACCAATATTACCGACAATGTTCTATTGACTTTTTGAGAATAACCGTTAATATAATATAATTGCATAACGGTTTTCTTCAAACGGAAAGGACGCAGGAATGCCTAATATTGCCCAAATTTTAAAGAATGAGATTTTACGTCTCTCCCGCAGGGAGGTCAAGGCGGTAACGGAACACCTTACTGACACACTGAAAGAACTGAAACATCAGAACGCTTTTCTGAAAAAGGAAATCGCCGGGCTCCGTGAACAGATTGCAGTTCTGGCGGATTCGAGTCTTCCGGACGCCAAAGCTGCCGTCTCCCTTCCCCGCGAAACAAGGAAAAGGCTCGGCGCCTCCGGTATCCGGAAAATGAGAATCCGCCTGGGGCTGAGCAGGCAGGAGATGGCGCTTCTGCTGGATGTCAATCCCAATTCCATTTTTCTCTGGGAACAGGGAAAAACCAAACCGCGCGCCGCCACAAGAAACCGGATAATCGAACTGCGTTCCAAAACGAAAAGAAAAATTGCCGTATTGCTCGCGGAAAAAACAGCCGTTTCAGGTCATATCTCCCAGTCGCGAAAAAAACAGGAAGCGGAAAAAACAGCCGTTTCAGGTCATATCCCCCAGTCGCGGAAAAAACAGGAAACGGAAAAAACAGCCGTTTCAGGTCATATC
>DXVA01000287.1 GCA_019408975.1 Lentisphaeria bacterium
AATCAGTAAAAAAAACTGATTTTTGAATATAATTTGAACGTTTTACAGAAAACATAACATAAGGATAAAGACAGGAGGATGCGGATACATGAAGAGGGATTTCACTTTGATAGAGCTTCTGGTCGTGATAGCAATCATCGCTATCCTTGCCGGTATGCTGCTGCCGGCATTGAACAAGGCGCGGTCGACCGCGCAGGGAATCAAATGCACTTCAAACTTGAAGCAGATCGGTCTCGGGGAGGCAATGTATTCTCAGACATATAACGATTATCTTGCCCCGACTCAGATTGACAACAATACGTGGATGTGGCTTCTCGGTTCGCACATGGAAGGAAGCGTAGATGCTTTTGCATGTCCTTCCAACAAAGAGGGGAAACTCATATTGGGCTCCTCTGCCACCGAAGGTAATTCTCCTTTCAAGAAAGTGGGGGTACTGGGGTATGCGCAGAATTTGAGTGCCGGCCCGCATCAGATCTGGACTTATCTGGAGTATGTGAAAGTCACTCAGTGCAAGTTCCCTTCTCTGTCATTCCTGATTATGGATACTTCCCATAATACAGAAACTTTCAAATATTCCTTTGGCCTCTTGTTTACCGATTTCCGGCATAATGGCAAGATGAATGTCGCTTTCCTGGATGGGCATGTCCAATCGGTCAGATATAATGAAGCGAGGTTTGACAGTTATGACCAGTATGGCGGTCCGTATTACTGGTCGCTGAAATACAGCAATCGTGAGGGAGGACTGCTTCGTTTTGCCGGTCCTAAACCTATGCCTGGATATTAAATTGCAGGCTTATCGAAATCGGAAGAACTTTTCCTGCCTGTTCATATCGGGCATGGAATGGTTTGATATGAAAATGTTTTGGTTCCTGTAAAATATTAATCAAATTGAAACATGCTGGACGATGCCACATCGGTCTTGCAACAAGATCAGTTTGAGTTGGGATAGCTGTAATGAATAAAATTCTTTCACTTGGAGTCGGAGTTATGGTGCTTTGGGGCGGATTGTCGGAAGCCGGCGGTGCTGAAAAAAACGGTTCGTCGAACTGGCTGCACCGGTATCAATGGAATTTACACGGTGAAAAAGCCGAAATAAGCCGTGATGCGGAAACCGGGGATTTCAGGGTTCGTACCGGTCAGCCTGCGGGAGCTGCCGTTCTCAGATCGGAACTGGTTCCTCTGAAAGGCGATTCGGAGCGGCAGATCAATGCGGAATTTAAGCTGAACCGGCGTTCTTATGCAAAAATATACCTGCGCCTGCGTTTTTTCTCTGCTCCCGGAACAGCCGGCGGACGTACAGTGGACAACTCCGGGACTTATGTTTCCATGCCCTTTGATATGCGCTATCCGGCAGGGGAATGGCAATGGATGCGACTTCGTTTCAAGCCTGTTGACGGAGAGCGTTTTGTCAGTGTCGAAATTGTCGCGGAAAACGGGATTTGCGATTTTACCGTGACACGTCTTGAATGCGGTCCGCCGTCGCCGCGCCCATTAAGCCCGACCTGGGCATGTGATTCCGTGAGCGGTATTGATCCGCTGCCTCATTACACGGAACCGGAGGAGGAAGTGATTCCGCCGCTTACCGAAGAAATCCGTAGAATCGTGAAAGAGCGGAAACGTGCGAAGGCGAGAGTGGAAGTCATAGACGGCAGGCCGCGTTTTACTCTTGACGGGGAGCCGTTCGCCCCGGCGTTTTACAATGGCTGCTGGTTCAATCCGCGTTTGTCGCAGTATGGGGATTTCCGCCGTGCCGGAGTCCATACTTTCCTGTTGTCGGTTTCCTCGGGAAGGAATCTTTACGGCAGCGGTTTCTGGACCGGCAGGGACACCTATGATTTTTCCGAATTGGAGAAGTGGCTCTGGCGCATTCTTTGCGTGGACCCGAAGGCGAATATCATTTTGTATCTGGGATGTGAACCCTATGTGGAGTGGGGACACGAGAACCCGGATCATGTCGCCACCGACCAGAACGGAAAGAAAGCCGTGGTCGATTTCCACACAATCCGTTTCGGCGGCAAAGCGCCGGGGAAAGGGGAACGTTTCGGTCCAAGCCTTGTGTCTGAAAAATTCCGGCGGGACAGCGGGAACGCTTTGCGGAAGCTTGTGGAATATCTGCAAACGACGGATGCCGGAAAGGCGGTCATCGGGTATCATCTGTGCGGATTCTCGGACGGACAGTTTTTCGACTGGGACTACGGCTGGAAAAATCAGCATATCGCCGATTATTCGCCTGCGGGAATGGCGAGTTTCCGCGACTGGCTGCGCCGGCGTTACGGCAACAAGGTGGAACTGCTGCGCAAAGCATGGAACGACCCGGCCGTCACCTTTGAAACGGCACAACGCCCGACCGTGAGTCAGATATGGACCTCTGATTTTCTCGTAGATTCCCAGCAGGTGGCGGATCATAACCGCTTTGCCAGCGAGGGACAGGCGGAAACGGTGCTTTTCCTGGCGAAGACCATGAGGGAGGCGACAAAGGGAAAGGCTTTGATCGGAACCTATTACGAGGATATCAGCGGGACTGTCTACAACCACGGGGCGCTGAAGCGGTATCTGGAGTCTCCTTACATTGATTATCTTGCAGGCCCTGCCGATTACCGCATCCGCAAGGGCGGCTATTCCGGCGGAGTCCGCAATATATTCGGCTCTACTCTCCTGCATGGCAAAATGTACCTGACGGAGCAGGACTGGAGATCATGGTGCTCCGGTCCGAATTCCCCCGTGGAGAATTTTGCCTACGGGCGTGCGGAATCCCCGGAGGAACATAATGCCATGGTGCGCCGGGAGAGCGGCATGATGATCGCATTCGGTCTGGGAACATGGTGGTACGACCTCGCCGGGAAATGGTTCCGGGATGACCGGATCATGAGCGGCATTGCCGAGGCTGTGAAAGGGTTCGGCACGGACTTGCGGAGCAAAGGTCTTCCAACGGCGGACGTCGGGGTTTTCGTCAGCGAGGACAGTAATTTTTACCACACCCTGCGCACTTCCGAAATCATGCGCTCCGGGATTACCAAACAGCGGGTCCAGCTGAATACCTCCGGAGTTCCTTACAGGCTGTATCTGATGAGTGACGCCGGCGTGAAGGATATTCCACGGCACAAGGTCTATATGTTCATCGACTGTATTGCGATGAATGCGGCGCAGCGTGAGTTCATCGAAGGATTGAAGCGTGACGGCAATACACTGATTTTCATCGGTTCGCCCGGTATGATTGATCTGGATAAGCCTTATCACGCCAATGCTCTGACCGGGAAAGAGCGGGAGAAATCCCGGCGGGCGGTTGAGACTCTCACAGGAATCCGGCTGAAGGATTTCAAAGGAGTTCCGGCAGCTTATACGCTTCCGATGAAGCATGAATTGCTGCAAGGAACGGGCGACCGCCTGGCGCTTCCTCTGACCTATGCGTTCATGGGGATTGACTTCCCGCAGGACGGTGTTCCGGTATTTGCCGTGAATGATGCGGCGGCTGTTCCGCTGGCGGCGTTTGCCGATGGCAGCAGTGTTTCCGTGGCGGTCAGGGATTTTGAAAATTACAGGGTGGTTTATTCCGCGGTACCTGTGCTGTCGGATGCGTTTTTGAACCGGATTGCGGCTTCCGGAGGCGCATGGACGGCGGCACAGCCCGGAGATGCGGTGTATGCCAATGAGAATTTTGTGACGATTCATGCAATGCATGCATTGAACGGCGGGAAAAAGCGTCTTTCTTTCCGCCGTCCCTCGAAAGTGATTGACATGCATGACAACACCGTGATTGCCGAATGTGCGGACGGAATTGAGCTGACAATGAAGATAGGCGAAACCAGATGGTTTCAGCTGCTTCCGGTAAAATGAACGGTGGCGCATCCGTTCTCAATACCCGGTATCGGATATCATGTTGAATCCTGCATTCCATAATGGTTTGCAGGATTCCTTTTCTGTTGCAACAGAAAAAACAAGTCATTTTCTTGACATCCGGGAAAAATGCGTTACTTTAGCTGAATATCGGCAACCATTTAACATAAAGGGGGAAAATTATGTTTCAAAACAGTCTGGACATCCATGAAGTCAAAGAACTTCGACTCAAAACACTCGTGTATTTCGGCTGCGGCGCGATCCGGAAGATCGAAGACATTGCGGCGGAACTCGAAAAACGCGGCATTCACAGTATGCTCGTTGTGACCGGCAGAGGCGCATACAAGGCGACGGGAGCATGGGGATATGTGGTTCCCGCACTTGAAAAGCACAAGATCAAGTATGTGCTGTACGACAAGGTGACTCCGAATCCGACGACCGCGCAGATCGACGAAGCGGTGGCTCTCGGAAGGACCATTGATGCCGGGGCGGTGCTCTGCATCGGCGGGGGAAGCCCGACCGACGCTGGGAAAAGTGCGGCGATTCTGCTGGAAAACCCGCAGTATGACGCGGCACAGCTCTATGAATACAAATTCACGCCGGAAAAAGCGGTTCCTGTCATTGCGATCAATCTGACTCACGGCACCGGAACGGAGGTGGACCGTGTCGCTGTCGCCACGATTCTTGAAAAAGAATACAAGCCTGCAATCGTCGCCGACTGCATTTATCCGACATGGGCGATTGACGATCCTGCGCTTATGACGGGGCTTTCGGAAAGACAGACGCGCTTTGTCAGCATCGACGCAGTCAATCACAGTGTGGAAGCCGTGACAAGCACTCTTGCAAGTCCGCTTTCCATAACATTCGCGCGGGAGGCCATCGCGCTGGTCGCGCAGTTCCTGCCCGTTGCCCTGAAAGACCCGAAAGACCTGACGGCACGTTATTATCTGCTCTATGCCTCCATGCTTGCGGGGGCATCGTTCGACAACGGCATGCTCCATTATACCCATGCGTTAGAACATCCGTTGAGCGCCGTCAAGCCGGATTTGACGCATGGACTCGGACTTTCCATGCTGCTGCCGGCGGTGGTCAAGCATATTTACTCCGCAAAGTCGGTTGTGCTTGCCGATGTGCTGGCGCCGCTTGTCCCCGGTTTGAAAGGAGATCCCGCGGAAGCCGAACGGGCGGCGAAGGGGGTGGAGCAATGGCTGGTGAAGGTCGGCGCTCCGGAAAAACTTTCGGATGAAGGGTTTACCGCCGGAGATATCGACAAGCTGACGGAGCTTGCATTCACGACGCCTTCTCTGGGATTCCTGCTTTCTCTCGCGCCGAACAAGGCGGACAGAGATGCCGTCAGGCAGATTTATACGGATTCTCTGATGCCTTTGAATCAATGACTTGATGTAATATTCCAGTTTGAGAACGGAAAAACCATTCAGGCATCCGAACTGAAAAGCCGGATGACTGAATGGTTTTTTATTAAAAACAATTGGTTTGATAGTGCGATGCTCTGCATCGCAAAAATGCTTCGTGCAGGACTTCCTGTCCTGCCGCGTTCCGGCTGCGTAAGCTGGTCGCCGGAGGCGAAATTCCCGATAGTGCGTATGCTTGCATCGTGGTAGTTTATTTTTCTGCATGGTTTTCCATTTTTGCAGAAATAAAAAAAGGCTCCGGGAATCAAAGTCCCCCGACTTTGATTTCCGGAGCAGAAGTCCTGCCGGTATTCATCCTCCCCCCGGTTGCAGAATCCTCATTGATCCTTTACCCCCGGAAGAATAATTTTGAATCACTGCCGATAAATCCGACCTGAAGAATGTTAAAGACTTTTTCCGTTTCCACCCTCACACCTCTAT
>DXVA01000288.1 GCA_019408975.1 Lentisphaeria bacterium
AAACTCCTGTATTTCAATGTATCAAAGATGTTTATTCACAGATACGGGCGTTCGAACCCTATTTTGAAACGGCGCATCCGTATGCGGAAGCAGCAGTCGTTTTTATGAAAACACCGGTATATTTTACTGCGAAGCCGGAGATGCGGGGTGTTGCCGCTTTACTTTCGGAGCTTCAGTTGCAATTTGATGTAATCACTCCGGAAACTGATTTTACCCCGTATCGGTTGTTGATCCTGATGCCGGGGCTGAATGCAGACGCAATGATTCAAAAAAGAATCCGTGCTTATCTGTCGGCAGGAAAGGCGCTTTGGCTGATTGGAGACGCGGGGATGGATTCAGAGAAGAATTTCTTTCCGGAAAGTGAACTGGGAATAAGAACATCCAATGGAAAAATCCCGGAACCGGCTTATTTTCTGACAGTTCCAGCCTTTTCCGGCAAGCTTGCAAAAATGCCGGTTTCCGTACAGGGAAGTATGCTGAAAATCGAAAATATAGATGCGGAGGTATGCGCAACCGTGGTGGAGCCAGCCATAGCCCGGGGATGGGATGGACTGCATTGTCATTATTATCTTCCTCCGGAACTGGAAACGGAAATACCGGCAGTAACCATCAAAAAGAGAACTGCTTTTTGTGCGTTTAATTTGTTTCTGGGATATCAGAAGTCCGGAGCACAGGAAATGAAGGAACTGGCCGGGAAAATTATTGATCGTCTGCTGCCTGATCGAATGCTGAAAATAGACGGAGGCCCCTCTTTTCTTCGTGGGATGGTCTCTGTCTCTGCGGACAAGAAATATATTCTGGTCGCATTACACTGTTTTCTGCGAGAAGACAAAGTATGTTGTGGTCCGGTCAACATCCGTTTAAGGGGAAACCGTATGCCGTTCATTCGTATTTTCCGTGGTTCGGACAGGAGTCCGCTATCATTTAAAACTACGGATGGGGAAACGGAAATCACAGTTTCGAAAATCAATGGATTTGAACTGCTGGTTTGTGAAATGAAAAACTCATAACTTAATATAAGGAGAAGTAGAAATGAAATCTTATCTTGGATTGATCTTTCTGTCCGGTGCAATTCTTTTAAACGGTGCGGAAGATTTGAAGATTGCCATGGAGAGCGATTTTCAGATTCTGCCAATTAACCGAACCCAAAGCGGCGGTAAACTGGTGTCTGAAAATGGGGAACTCTGCGTGGAAGTGCCGGAAAAGAAAAGTGCGTTCATGGCGGAAACAAGCAAACACCCGGTCAAAGCGGGCGGTGTTGCGGAGTTGGAAGTGACGGCGGAAGGAAAAGGCAGATTTGCCCTTCAGATTTATTTCTTTGATGCAGATTCCAGACGCACCGGCTGGATGACCTCTAACCCTGTAACGTTGAAAGAAGGATCGCCGATTACCTTAAAAAGTCAATTCCGGGTCTCTCCGGATTATGCCAACGGCAAAGAGATCCACTTTATTTCTGCCGGCCTGATCGTATGGGAAAAAGGAAAAATCAAGTTCAGGGATTACAAGGGAAAGTATAATGAGGTGTCAAAAAATATGACATTGATTCCGGCTGTGGCAGAGCACGGGGGAATTGTCGTCCGCACCAAAGAACTGACGGAGCTTGCCAAAGAACTCAGGAACAAAGGCAAACGCCCGGTAATGTTTCTTGGAGATTCCATCACAGAAGGGTGGCGGTATCCCAGGGACGGAAAACCGTATCCCGGGGGACTGGAAATCTGGAATCGGGATTTTTTACCGCTGGGCGCGGAAAATTTCGGGATTTCCGCGGAAAAAATAGAGCATGTTCTTTATCGGATTACTGCATGCAATCAATTGCAGTGTAATCCGAAAGCGATCGTATTGATGATCGGGACGAACAATCTCGGGATCGGAGCCCGTCACGGTGCGCCGTCCACTCCGGAACAGATTGCGGAAGGAATTGGGAATTTACTGAAAATCATGAAAGAAAAAGTGCCGGACGCCAAACTACTGTTAGTTGCCGTCACTCCGCGCGGCGGTCCGTTCCCCACGGCGAGGATCAATACGTTCCTGCCTGAAATCGCCAGAAAATACGGTGCTGTCTATGTGGACCCCATCCCGGTAATGACCAACAACACAGGCAATTCGAAAGATCGCACGGTGTTCCGCGACGGACTTCATTTTTCACCGAAAGGCTATGAACTTTATGCTTCCGTACTGCTGCCGGCACTGAAAGAGGCTCTTCAGAAAGGAAATCAATAACCGATGAAGCTTATTCTTATTCTGCTGTCTCCGCTGATTTTGGTCACGGGATTCTGCGCGGAGAATCCGCTTGAACTGGTGAAGAACGGCGTCCCCTCGGCAACCATCGTCCTGAGCGAAAAGCCAACGGCCGGTGCACAGCTGGCTGCTTATGAACTTCAGCATGTAATTCGTCTGATGACGGGCGCAGAACTGCCCATGGTCCGCAATGAATCGCAAATCAGGGGAATTCCTCTTTATGTCGGAGAAAGTCCCGGAACAGTCAGAAGAAATCTGAAGTGTTCGGACTTCGAACCGGAGGAATATACCGTTCGTTTTTTTCCCGATGCGATTGTTATGATGGGCAGCGACGATCCGGAATATGGCAAAGTAAACTACAACAATCCGCAGACTTACCCTCGACTGGAGCAGAATCTTCACGCATCCTTGTATGCCGTGTATGATTTCCTGGAACAGTTCTGCGATGTTCGTTTCTATCTGCCGGGTGATCTGGGAATTGCGTTCACTCCGAGAAAAACGCTTGCAATCAGGAATTGCCATGATATCCGGAGAAAGCCATTCATGAGTGCTATGCGCAACGTCAATTTCTGCGATCCGGATATTCCCGGATTCAGAGACAATCCGCGTGATCTGGCTTTGCTGAAACACCGTTGGCGCATGGCAACCAATTATGGAATGGCAAATCATAATACAATGAGCCTGTTCTATCGTTACTGGGGACCCGCCAACCCCAAACATAAAGCATTAGCAAATCTATTTATTGAAAAGCGCCCGGAATATTTCGCACAAGGTTATGACGGCAAATACTCCGGTTTCATGCCATGGGCATATCCCGGAGATCCTGATATTCCTTCTCAGGTCTGCTCCACCAATCCCGATGTGATTCGAATACTTGCCGAACAGGCGGTCAATGCTTATCGCGGCGGAAACAATCCCGGCTCCACCTACCCGCGCTACCGCAGAATTCATGGAATGCCGTTTACATATCCCATGCTGTTTGAAGACAATAACTCGCACTGTAAATGCAAACGCTGCCAAGATTCTCTTGCGGATAAGCCGCCGGCAGAACGACGCGCATGGCGTTATTTCAACTTCGTCAATGCAATTGCCGAGGAAGCCGCCAAGTCGGAACCGGAAGCCGGAATCGGAGCCGGAGTTTACAGCATTCCCTATGTGGAAAGAATCCCGCTCCATAAAAATCTTTCAATTCAAATGATGCTGGGAATTCATGCATGGTATCTTCCCGGCGTGCAAAAACACCATCAGGAATTTTATCAGGCATGGAAAAAGAAATCCGGCAAACGCCCGGTCACATTGTGGACTTATATGCTCGCCCCCTGCTGGGATGCTCGGAGGTATCATAACTACCGTCAATTTTTCCCGGGGTTCTATCCTGAGGCAACGATCCGGATCTTTCGCCAGTTTACTGAGGACGGCGTAAAAGGATGGTTCTGCGAAACATTTCTGGAATTCAATTTTTTAGAGGTTTATCTCGCTTCGAAGCTCTGTGACAATCCACAGTTCAATGCGGAAAAGGAACTGGAGGAATTTTTCCCCAGATATTTCGGCAGTGCGGCAAAACCGATGCGGAATTACTATAAAGAGGTGGAAAAGACTTTCTGGAATCCTGATAATTATCCGCCTGAACTACGGAACCGGCAGATGGGGATGCTGATTCTCGGGGCCCACACTGATCGGGTCAACTGGGCGCTCGGAACACCGGAACGTCTCGCTGAACTTGACGCATTGTTCCGGGAAGCCGTAAAACTGGCGGCGAATGATGTCGAGAAAGCCCGGTTGAAGCTGTTCGAAAACCGGATTCACCGTCAGATGATGGAAGGACGGAAAAAATTCGAACAGCGGGAAAGCGTGCGTTCCGTTCCCGTCCCGAAGCTGGTGGTTCCGCTGATCCGGAAAACCGGTGACAGGATAGACTGGACCAACTCGGAATGCACCAGGAATTTTAAGACGTTGTTCGGGAAAGAGGATGCGACACGGACAGAATTCCGGATCGGGCATGACCATGAGAATCTTTATCTTTCCTATCGCGAAATCGGCGCGCCACCGGAGCATGTAAAAGCGAAAAACGATCCATGGCTGAACAGCATTGAAATCTTTGCAGGAAAAAATATTACGTATCCATTTCATCATCTTGTGGTCACACCGGATGGAAAAGTCGTCAATTATCTTCATAAAGAGATTAACGGGATCGTAAGCTACGGAAAAAGTCCAATCCCTGCAAAGATCGTCAACAAACAGAAAAATGACGAATGGGAGTTTCAGCTCTCCATCCCGCTGAGATCCTTGCTGCCGGAAAGTCAGGAAAGCGTGAAATCCGGCGACGAATTGTATTTGAATGTGATGCGGACGCGAACCGGAGGCCCGGCACTGGCATGGTCGCCGACATTTGACAAAAGCTATCTGAACTCGCTCTATCGAATGGGAAGGATTCGTCTTGCCGGAGCGAGACCTTCCGCAGTTTTTGCCATTCAGGAAGACTTTACGAAAATGAAACGGCTGGATGATCGGAAATGGCGAATTCCGAATCATGCGGCAAAATCGGGGCACGTGACATTAAAAAAAGAGGGGCTTCATTTTACCGGTTCGGTCTTCGTCGTATCCGAACAACTTTTTTCTGCCGGTTCAGGAAATGAAATCATTATAAATATAAAAGCTTCAGGAACAGGAAAAGGATATGTCGGAATTTGCGGCTATCAACAGCTTCCGGGTGAAAACAGAAAAGAGATCACTTATCAAAACCAAATCTTCAATCTGGAAAAACAGACGGGCAATCATCGTTTGACCTTGCCTGTCAAAGATACGAAGAATGCGAAAGTAACACATGTCAAGTTGATTCTGGGAACCATATCCACAACGGAAATGACCGTAAACCAATTGGATATGAAAATCCAATAAAGATGCCGGCAGTTCAATTTCCGGCACTTAAAAAATGAATTTATTTTCCGAAAAGAATTTGAATTCCGGAAAAAACGTGCCATATTATTCGCGTCTTACGGGCCAGCTTAGCTCAGTGGTAGAGCAACGGTTTTGTAAACCGTCGGTCGGAGGTTCGAATCCATCAGCTGGCTCCATTTTTATGTACGGATTTCATAGGGAGTTATAGCGAAAAATACAGTTTTAGAACTTTTTTATCATGTATCTTTTGCTAATTTTCTGCTATGGTTTTTAAGCTTTATATCAGCTAGGCAATCCCCGAAAATACTTTCAGGGATTGTTATGATAATAGTTCTACGCATATATTGCGGTGCCGTCAAGAGTCCTGACTTTGTCGCGGATTTCTCGAAGGAAATTGTTTGTTGCGGCAAAACCGTCTGTCACTTCTTTCGGGGCTTTCGGCTCCTGTTTCGGACCGGTTTTTGGTGTCATCGCTCCGGCAATGATTGATGCGGGATCATGCGCTTTCCTGAATATCTGTGGAACTGCAAACGGTGCGAACTTTCTC
>DXVA01000289.1 GCA_019408975.1 Lentisphaeria bacterium
ATCTCCAGCCTGATCAGTGTGCTTCGGTGTCCGAATGCGGGAAAACCGATATCGGTCGACTGCCGCCGCCATCGCCGCGTTCTGACGCAGGATCAGATTCAGCCGCATCGTAATCATCGCGTCCTTGCAGGATGATGCGCAGATTGAAACTTACTGGAGATATTTTGGGGTCGTTCGTCCTTGTTATGTCCTCGGGCGGAGGGTATATGGGTTGAAACTACACGTTTGGTTGAGATTAGGATGAAATGCCGGGAATATCGATGACGCAAAGGGGGGGACGCAAGCTGGTGGAATCCCGAATGATTTCTGAGATTATCATGTATATTCTGTCAATCGAATCTGAATGGAAAACATTGACGAGAGAATACGGAAGTCCCGGCAGTATTCTTCGTTATTTTCATACGAGAGACTTCCGGTTTTTCTGAAACTATGGAGCAGGCAAAGCCATTTACATTCTCTCGGTTTCCGGCGGCAGATACCGGATTTTCATCAGACAAAAAAGAAAGAACTTAATGCATATGAATTTCCCGCCCTGCCGCAATTCTGCGAGGAATAGCTGACCGCCGCAGGCAAATCTCCCGGTCTTCCGCATATTATGCATCTCTCACTCCGGTAAGGCATGAGAGATGCAAACGGTAATGTTGAGCTTATTCCGTTACGGTTCCGCTGAAATATTCCAGAACCTCTTTTTTTACAGGCGGAATGTCGAAAGGAATATTTCCGTTCCGCATTGAACAGTGCCCGAGAAATCCGGCGGCGACGGCATTTCTGGCGGCGACAGGCGAAACAGACGGCGTTTTCCCGTTCTGAATATAGTCGAAGAACGCCTGGATGATTTTCGGGTCGGCGCCTCCGTGCCCGCCGCTTGCCGAGGAATCGTCATACAGACGATACGTAAGATCCGCCTCCGAAATCCCCGGACGGCGTTTCGTCCATACGCAAATCCGGCAGTCTCCGGCAATTCCGAAATTCTCCAGACGCCCTTTCGTGCCGATAAAAGTATAGTTTCTCGTCCCGTCCGGCGTGAAGAAACACTCTTCATAGGAAGCCTGCACACCGTTGTCGAGCTGCATCAGAAGCATGTTGTGGTCCTCGATATCAATTTCCGGGGCAAGCTTCGTCACTTCCAGCGGCGGCCAGCAGTCATCGCGCCATGACGCCTTTCTGTCGGGCGCCTCCCCGTGTTTCAAACGGTCCGTTGTCCGGTTGTAGACGGAAAGCCCTCCCATTCCGACGACCCGCTTCGCATATCCTCCGGCAAGCCAGTGAATCACGTCAATATCATGCGCGCCTTTCTGAAGCAGGAGCCCGGTGCAGTTTTCCCGTTTTGCGCACCAGTGCCGGAAATAGGTATTGCCGTAATTCACGAAATGGCGCACCCAGACACAGCGGATTTCACCGATCACGCCGGAGTCGATGATCTCTTTCATCCTGACGACCGCCGGCATATAACGCATATTGTGCCCGACCATAAGTTTCGCCCGGCTTTTCATGGCGGTTTCAAGAATCCGGTCGCACCCTTCGAGGGTAATAGCCATCGGTTTTTCAAGGTAGACATGTTTTCCAGCCTCAAGAGCGGCAACAGCCATTTCCTCGTGGAAACGGTCCCTTACAAAAATGAATACGGCATCCACATCATCGCGCCCGACCAGCTCGCGGTAATCGGAGCAGAGAAACGCCTTAGAGCCCGGATGTTCCTTTTCATAAAGTTCAAGCTTCGCCGGGTCCGTATCGCAGACGGCGGTCATGACGCCCCGGTCATGCGGATAATGTTTCTCCAGCATTCCCGCCCGCAAACTGAAATCCGCTCCGATCAGTCCCATTCTCAATTTTTTCATTCATTTTTCTCCAAATCTTGCTTCCAATGGAAGCGTTCTTTTTCCTGTATTTCCATTCAATAATGCCGGATGGCGAGTTTTCTGAGCTCCCCTTTGAAAAATCCGAGAGGCTCGTCCGGCGCATATTCCCGTTTGTCGTGTCCGCCGAAAATGGCGGATTTGAACGCAAAAGCCCGTCCGCGGAAAGGAAAGCTTTCCGATTTTCCGTTAACGGTAAAGGTCAGTTGGCTGAAGTCATATTTGACTTCGATCCTGTTCCACGCCCTGTTTTTCACGGGAAGCGAAGTCGCAAACTTGAAGTTCCGCAGATTCTTCTCCCCCCAGCAGGCGTAGAGCCTGCCATCGCGGATGAAAAGCGAGAGGGAGCCGAGAAAATAATTGAAATGCCGGAACAGCACCATGGTTCTGTCTGAAAAATCGGGGCGGATCTCCATTTGCAGAGTAAAAGCGCCCTGCGGAAAAGTCTCGCGCGTGAAATTGATGTAGTCATTGATTCCGTCAAAGCGCAGCAGCCACTCTTTCCCGTCGCGCACCCACTGCGGAGCGCGGTCTCCTGCGGCAACTTTGGTCAATGGGTGGCTGAACGCTTCCATATAGTGGAACCCGCCGCCGAGCCTGCCGTCGAAATAGCGTCCGGAATCACTGCGCAGCATTGCGCCGGAATCCGGCTCGAAAAGATAATGGATATCCGGCAGCAGGGCTTCGGGGATTTTCACCTTGACCGCTTTTTTCGCTGTTTCACTGAAACAGGCGACTTCCTGATGCGGGGCGCCCGGAATCTTCACCGGCATTACCGCATGGGAACGGTAAATCCTGCCGGACCTGCCGATGGCGCGAACCGTAAAGACCGGATAAGGCGTATCTGTTTCAACGGTTCCATTCCATTTCACGCAGTTCTGCCCGGACGGAAGCGGCAGATCGGGGAGGTTCGTCATTTTCAGAGCTTCGGCGCGCAGAGCCGTTTTCGGGTTCAGAACGGCTGCATAGACTCCGTTCTTTTCCACGATATCGACCGGAATCCGTTTGATCCCGATGTCGGGATTTTTGAAATCCAGTTCGATGACCGCCTTTCCGGCATCCTTTTTCGGTATCTGGATGAAGTAGACCGTCTCCTGCGTCCAGAGATGAAAATTGTTGTGAATTCCGGAACCGTCCGGCAGATTCTTCCATGCACCGGGATCAACGTTGGCAAGATAATTGGCGCTGATTCCGGGACAGGATGCATTCAGAACCCGTATTTTTCCCAGCTCGCGGGAGGATGCGTGAGGCGGGGCTGTCAATGCAAGGCGGACGATCAGATTGTTTCCCGCATCATACTCCTTTTCCGCTCCGGCGGCGGCGACTTCATCCTCATGATTCATCAGTTCGACTGAAGCCAGCGGTTCCGCCGTTTCCAGTTCGACGGCAAAGCGGTAGCTGTTCGGTTTCAATTTTGTGACATCGAACTTGAATTTTCCGACTTTGAGCATATCGCGCAGATTCTGCCGGACAGCCTTGTAATTCCAGCTCATTGTCGGATCGATGCGGATCGTCTGGAAATCCGTATAGTTTTTCCCGTTTGCGGTCAGGACAGGGCGAATTACACTGCCGGCTGCGAACGCCTCGCCGGGGACGCAGTAATCAATGGAACCGAGAAGTGTCGATGTAATCTTTTCTTCGGGAAAGGCAAGCAGCACCTTGCCGGATTGATCCGTAAGCTTCAACTGTGCGGTGATCGTATGTTCCGGCGCACCGTCCGGAATATTGAGCAGTTCAAACCGGAGCACCTCTCCGGGCTTGAGCGTGGCGCGGTGGCTCAGGGTCAGATTCGGAATTGCCGTATCATCTCCGGCATAAGGCGCAAACGGCTTTCCCTTGCTCAGATGCGAATAATATTTGATCAGGCGCCCGACCGTCTGCCCGCTGTAAACGGTGGGTTGAAAACAGGTATTTTCATTGGCTTCGTTCCATTCGAAAAAGAGCACATAGTCGGGGTTATGCTTCAGGACACGGCGCATGATGTTCCGCAATGTGAATGTCCCGTATTCCCCGTGGTTCATTCCCGAGAGATGGTTGATATATCCCTGATTGACAAAAAAGCCGAGTATTTTATCTTTGTATTCCCGCCGTGCCATGATTTTTTCAAGAGCTTTCGAGGTGCAGGCGTCAAAAAACGAGGTATCGTAGCGCGAGGTGTAATCGCCTTCGGAGGGGCGGACCAGTTCTGTTGTGATCAGCTGAATTCCTCCGGCGACATCAAGGACATCGGTGATCAGTTTTTCCAGTTCGGCTGTCTGTTCTCTGTTCAGCATCCCGTTTTTCCGGAATGCCGCCTGAAGTTTCCGCAGCCTGCCGAAATCCATATCCCCGATAATCAGGAAATCATCCTGCCCGAGCATTTTCACGATCTGTTTCATCAGTTCTTTATGCCGTGCGGCGGAGAGGAGCCGGTAGTTATAGGTTCCGACCAGCAGTTTCCCGTTGATGCGCGGCATACGCGGGGATTCCAGACAGTATTTGAGCATATTGACGATCTCATCCGGTTTCGTATCGGAGCGCACCACAGCCTCGCCATAGGTAATCTGAGGCAGAATCATGACATCATTGATATTTGCCTTTTTCAGGAATCCGTCCGCCTGCTTCAACTGCCGGAACTTGCCGACATGCATACCGAATGCGCCGAGTCCGTCCATTTCATAGTTCCGGAGCTGTTCCACATCGATCATGAAACTTGGATAAGTCATATAGGCGAACTTGCGTTCCGGGTGTCGCGTGGCGCGGTTCCAGAAAAGCGGACGGTCGATCCAGTAGTGAAGATAATTCTGGAACATGCCGTATTTCAATTGGGCTTCGGCAAAGTACATGGTCTCCTTTGCATTCCGCGCCCTTTCGCCGATTGTCACCGGCGTGAAGTCGCTGGTTCTGGTAAAAGGCACGGCAGCGGAAAGCGCGGTCATAAACATCAGAAAAATTAAAAAAGACATTATTTTCATGGAACAATCCTCTTTGGAATTCATTTTTATATCGTTTTGCGGTTTCAGGCGGAAACAAATATCTCCAAACTGGAATTATTATTGCAATCTTCCTCTTCAATACTCCTCTCCGTTCCATTTCGGAACAAATTGCCTGTATATTTCAACTTTGCTGTTTTCACCTGCACGCAGTTCTCTCATCGCGGAAAGCGGGGCGGCATGTCCATCAATAAATACGGCATTGGAACGGCTGCCGTGACGGAACGAAACATAGTCATATTCTTTGGCACCATTCCAGCGCCCCATTGCCAGCACTCCGGAAGAACCGATGCACCATACTTCTGAATCGCAGAATCCGACATAAAAAGCCGGTTGTTTCAGGCGCGACATCTTATGAGTTGCATCCGGATTTGTTCCTTGAGCCTGTGCCCCCAACGCAAGGGTGTTGTGCGCATAGCTGATTGCTTCCTGCTCATATCCCGTCAACACCGCGCCGTAGTTCTTGTTTCTTGACGGACAACTGTTGATACTCTTTCCGGCTTTCCAGTCAGCTTCCCTCATTTTCGGCATAAGTTCAGTCTGAATGTATCCGCCCCACTGATAAATATATCCAATCGTTCCAGTCCTGTGGTTGACCGGATTCTGTATCAGCAGATAATCCTGATAAGTATGTGCATACATTGCAATTGCCATGCCGTACTGTTTCAGATTGCTCGCACATTTGATTGCACGCGCCTTTTCTCTCGCCGCATTCAAAGCAGGCAGAAGCATTCCGGCAAGAATGGCGATGATCGCAATAACGATGAGGAGCTCGATCAGGGTGAAAATTCGTATTTTCACCCTGGAAGTAAGAACAGAAGAACAAGGAACTCTGAAGTAAGAAGGAA